>DAONZU010000050.1:0-14063 GCA_035406965.1 Bacteroidales bacterium | reverse complement strand
TTTTTTTGAAATTTCTAAGTCAATTTTTTTTCAATAAATCTGTATTAAGCTCCGAAAAGAATTAAATATCGCCTTTAAAACGCCTTTAAAATTTAAAATTATCAGCTAAACTTGTTGAGATAGAACGAATATAAGCTAAATATAGTGTATTTTTTATTTTTTAATTTTACTTAAAATATTTACAAAATCAACTTCGAAGTTAGGTGTAAAGACATTTTTAGATAAATTCTTTTTAATTTCCTTAAAACTCCAAAATTTTACTTCATCTACTTCATCATTTTTAACAAAATTAAATTCTTCGTGCTGAGCTAAAAAGACAAAAACCAATTCTTTTTCAATTTCTGATTCCCAAATATACTTTGTGATATATTGATATTTTAAATCTTTAAGACCTAATTCCTCGTAAGTTTCTCGTTGTAATGAAGTTTCTACGCTCTCTCCATGCGAAATATGTCCTCCTACTGCCGTGTCCCATTTTCCGGGTTGGATAAACTTATTTTCATTTCGTTTTTGCAATAGCACCTCTCCTTTTGAATTAAGTATATGTACATGAATTACAGGATGCATTCTTTTACTTCCATCATGAGCTTGGTCTCTTGTCATCACTCCTATTACCTTGCCTTCGGAATTGAGTTCTGACAATAGTTCTTGTTTTTTGAATTTTCGTCTAGCAATAATATTTTTCACAAGCTCTACAACAAAAAATACTGCAAACAGAATGTAAAACAATCCACCACTAATAAAAGCCCAAGCTTCTTTTGACATGAAAAAAGCAGAATAAAACACTAATACAGTGTGTGCCGCAAACAACCAAAACATTGTTTTGATATTTCTTCGGAATAGTTTTTCTTGTTCGTTACTAATTTCCAAGCCTTTAAAGTAGTGAGCCGACATTGCCAACAACAAATTTTTGGGCGAAAATGCTGAAACTCCTAAAAATGCAATAAGAATTAAGCCAATTATTCCTGGTTTTAATTTGAAAAATATATCGTTTTCTAAAATTATAGACACCACTCCCATCAACACTATTAAAACAGTATCAAACAGGACGAATTTATCAAGTTTTTTCTCTTTTATGTATATTACCAATAATTGTACTAAACCTACGCCTATAGCCACATATAGCCCTATTGTGGTACCCCAAATTTCATCGGCTAAAATAAATACCAATAGTGGCAGTAAGCCGGGCAAAATCATTTTTAGTATTTCAATTTTTTTCATTCAGCAAAATTACACAAAATCAGTTAAAAGTTAAAAGTTAAAAGCGATGCACTGAACGTAGTTGAAGTGTTAAAAGTGGCTGACGCGTCTATTGCTTCGCAGGTTCGCAAGCTCACTCTGCTCGCATGGGTTGAAAGAGTTAAACCACAAAAGACACAAAAGGACACAAAAGACACAAAATCAGTTAAAAGTTAAAAGTTAAAAGCGATGCACTGAACGTAGTTGAAGTGTTGAACCGAGCTTGCGAGCTCACCGAAGGTAAAGAGGCTGACGCATTATCAGTTAAAAGTTAAAAGTCGAACCGAGCTTGCGAGCTCACCGTAGGTAAAGTTAAAAGCGGTTTTTTGCTTGGCATTCCTTTATGAACTTTACGAACTTTATAAACTTTTAACTCATTCTTAATTCTTCATTCTTAATTCATCTTCATGCTAATACTAAAAACTTTTCAAATCCCAAATCCACCATTCAAGTCCTTTTAACTTTACAAACTTTATAAACTTTTTACTGAATAAAAAAAAAACTGCCCAAGCCAAAACTCAGACAAGTTTTTTTATTATTCACTTAAAAATGTCCGTCTTTAAAAACTTTACAAACTTAATAAACATTTAACTAATTATCCCTTACACAACGAACAGAAAAGCCTGACTCCCTGTAATCGTAGTACCTACCAACATCAGTGTTATCGTAGCCCAGACCCCGTACCCATGCACTACTGGTACCGTACTCGGTAGAAGACCACCAAATACCGTCGTACCCAATAGAGTTAAAACTTCCATCGTAGTAATCACGGAAGCCACCCGGCAGAGCTGTAAAGCCAGATTCGTTATTAGCACCTGCATTTGGGGCTGTCCAGTGTGTGGTACCTGCTTCTTTAAGTTTTCCACCTTCATCAGTACCTCGCCAACCTTCCTCATTTGCTTGCTCTGGTGGCATTCCTAAATACATCTCAAGCTGTTGCCATTCTGCATCGCTTGATAAATGCCAACCTGATGGGCAAGCATTCAGAGCTGAGATCCAATTATATAAAACACCATAAGTTGCATAATTTGCTGTTGCTTTAGCTGCTGAAACACTAGTGCCATTATAACCGTAAACATAATAATAAGCCTCAGTATTAGAACCTGTACCAGAACCTACTACACTTGGCAAATATTTTAAGTTCTCTGCCATCCAAAACTGCTCGCCTATTTTTACAATATTATAACGATTACCATCTCTTGAGTCTGTAAGACCTTTATTTATAATTTCAAGTGCATCTATTCTTGCCAATAAAGTATTTACAGTAGTTTCCAAAGCATCTACGTAACCCTTTGTTGCAGCGTCGTGTGTATTGTCAGGGTCAGCAAGGTTGGTAATTTTTTGAGAACCTGCACTATTATTTATAGAAAGTACATTTGTAAGATTTTGAGTTTCTTCTGTTAAAAAAGTAAGGTCATTAGTAAATCGCTTAAATTAGTAGGTGTATTTATCAAGTCTTCATAATCACCACTTGTTGCTACTTCTTTAAAATCAGGTTTCCCTTCTATATTATCCCAAGTAACATTAGTTGCATTTACTTGTCCTGGTTCAAATTTGCCTGTTGCTCCATTAAAAACTAAAACATCGCCATTAACTGCTCCTGTGGCATCTATATAAACCACATCGCGAGCAGTAAATGCATAAGGAACTGTTACAAACTCTATTGTGCCAAGTGTTAAGTCAAAACCTAAACTTGCAGTTGGGTCATAATCAACTTTCATAAATTTAGCACCATTTGCCCAATCTATATTTGTAAAACTACCTTCACTCATATAAGGGTCTCTTCCAATTTGAAAGGCAAAAGAACCATAAGCATTAGTCATCAATGAACGAATTTCGCGATAAACTTGTGGTCCTTCAGCAGAACCATCTAAAATTGTTAGCTGTATCATTATTTGAGTATTGCCCATAACTTCACCACTTGCATCACGAGCTATTGCCTGAAAATTTATTGCATCAGGTACTTGAGAATATGCAGTCTTGGCTGCAAATAAACTCACAATTGCGAATAAAATCGCAAAACTTAATTTAAGAATTGTCTTTTTCATAATTATTAAATTTATTTAGTTTTTAATTATTTTTACTGCGTTAATTGTCTCTGTTTCTTCTTCAATAACTGCCAAATGATAAGTACCGGGAGCTAAATTGCTTAAATTCATACGCAACTCATCTTGGTTGGCTTGTGTTTTTTGGTAAACAACTTGTCCATTGCTATTGTATATAAGCAAGTTAATTTTAACACCTGCTTTCAAACCTGTTTTAAGAGTTAAAATATCGCGTACAGGATTTGGGTAGCAATACATTGGGTTGTTAGTTGCAACCTCTTTTACAATGGTAAAAACACCTTCTCCACCTGTGTTGCTTTCACTACCAAGCGAGCCTGTTTCAATAACTATATCGCCACCTGCAATGGTAAAATTAAATGTTTCGCCAATTACATAATTCACTTCATCTGTCGTCGCACCGCCAGAAGACATGCTAATACGGTCGAGATTTTGAGCAAAACTAAATGCCCAAAATGATGTAAACAAGAGTAATACTAGTATTTTTTTCATATACATTAAATTTAAATTGTTAAACAATATTGTTGATTTAAAAATTTTAAATTTGCTATATAAATAATGCTTATTGAATTTCCGCACCCGCGCTTACGCTTATTGAGCGGAGCCGAAATAAGCGAAAACAAATAAGTGGCACTACCGGGCGTTGAGCGAAGTCGAAACGCCTGTGTATGCGAACACCAGCATTAGACATAACAAAATTTGCATTTTTATTACAACTAAACACATCAATATTCTCCACAGTAAAATTCATCTTTTAGATAATTTTTTGTCAAAGGTATAAATTTTAATTTCATAACAAAAGAAAAAATAAGAAAATTTTTAAAGAATTAAACAAAATGTGTGGGCTTTTTGAACTTTAGGGTATTTATAATTTTTTTCTGATTTGGGGTGAAATAAATAAATATTTGTATAGATAAGACACTGCGCATGCGCAGTATCTACTATACTGCTAATTTATTGAAATACAATCTTTTAACTGAATTTTAATAAAAATTAACGTCTTTATAAACTTTTGCTTTCAGCGAGCTCGTAAACTCGGTTTACTTTATAAACTTTTAACTGATTTCATTGTGTTGCCCTTGCGGGCAAAGCCTTTGAGGGGACAACTACCGCAGGCTGCGCCTACGGTTAATCACATGTTGTCCTACGGACAAACCTTTGATAGTCTTATTTTGCCTCACGGACAACCTTAACCTGCTCGCTCCTAACACCCATGACGCTCGCTCGGATTTAGCTTCGCTGAGCTCGCATGGCTCGGTTGTAATCCGAGTGCAACATAGCCAACACTCGGCGAGCATAGCATTTTTTTTCATTCAAAAATTGAAATCTCTTCTATCAAAGCCCCTGGTTGAATTTTGTCAATTACTTCAACACCTTCAACTACTTTACCAAAGCAAGTGTGGTTTCTGTCTAAATGTGCTGTGTTTGTGCGACTATGACAAATAAAAAATTGTGAACCGCCTGTATTTCTACCTGCATGTGCCATCGACAAAACTCCTCTGTCGTGATATTGTAAATCGCCATCTAATTCACAATCAATTTGATAGCCTGGTCCACCTGTTCCTACTCTAGGATTTGTAATATCTTTTGAAAATGGACAACCACCTTGAATTACAAAATTTGGAATCACTCTATGAAATCTTAATCCATTGTAAAATCCTGATTCTGCTAATTTTATAAAATTTGCAACCGTATTAGGTGCATCATCATGATAAAATTCAACAGTCATACTGCCTTGATCAGTTTTAATTATTGCTTTTTTCATATATTATTTTATTTGTTTTAAATCCTAAATCAATGAATTTTTATATTCGTAAATCTTATTCGTTTTTCCAATTTCCAAATTTAAATTCGCAATCGCAAAAAGTTTTATCAATTCTTATATAAGTACTTTCTAATTTATTATGAATCCACTTTTCAATTATTTTTTGTCCTTTTTGTTGTGTTGCATATTCTTGAATTTCAAGATAATCGTCTGTTAAATTAGCTTTATGTTCTTCTACTTTTTGGTCGAGTTTAACAATTTTTATAAGTTTTGCTCCTTTGCTTGAACTAGATAAAAATGGCTTTGTATATTCTCCTACTTTTAAACCTGCAATATTTCTAACAGTGTTTGGGTCAACAAACTCATTAGCCAATTTTGTGGTTCCATAATATGGATTAATAACTTTACCATTATTAGATTTTGTTTCTCCATCGCTATATTTTGTTACAGCTTCGCTAAAACTTATAGAATCTTTTTGCAGCAATTCGTAAACTTCAAGAGCTTTTTCTTCGGTAATACTAATTTGCTCAACACTAACTTCTGGGGTTAACAAAATATGTCTAAAATTCATCAAATTTCCTTTTTTCTCAATAAGTTGAATTATATGATATCCATATTCAGTTTCTACGACTCTCGACACTTCGATTGGACTTGTTAAATTAAATGCAACAGAAGCAAATTCAGGAACTAAATCTGTTCGGCTAACAAAACCTAATTCTCCTCCTTTTGTTGCAGAACCTGGGTCTTCTGAATATAATATTGCTAAAGTTTGAAAGCTTTCGCCGTTTAAAATTCTGTCTCTCAAGTCGTTGAGCTTTTGTATAGTTGCATCTTTTTCTTCTTTACCAATTACTGGTGCAAACACAATTTCTGAAAGTTCAAAAAATGCAGAAACCATAGGAATACTATCTTCTGGAATTTTCTCAAAAAACTCTTTAACTTCGCTTGGAGTAATTTTAATATCTGACACTAAACCTGCTTGTACTCTTTGGGTTAAAAGCTGTTCGTGAATTATAGACTTAAAATCTTTTTTTATTTCGCTTATAGATTTTCCATAAAATTCTTCCATTTTTTTCTCACTTCCTAATTGATTTACAAAAACGGAAATACGTCTATCTAACTCTGATTCAATTTCTTTGTCTGTAATTTCAACACTATCTTGAAGTGCTTGCAAGTACAATAATTTTTGAAACATAAGTTCTTCTAAAATATCGCATCTTAAATCTCCGTTTAAATCATAGGTGCCTTGAGCTCTAAGCTGAATATATTGATTTTCTACATCTGATTTTAAAACAATCTCATTTCCAACTACTGCAACAACTTGGTCGATAACCTCCTGCGAAAACATAGTTTTTGAAATCAAGAAAACCAAGACTAATAATATTATATTTTTCACTGTTTAAATTTTAATTAATTACTAATTTACCGCTATTTATAGCATTTGTTTTTAACTCGTTTTTTACTTGTTGATATTTACTATCTTTTCTATTTTTTATAATTACTTGATAAATAAGTGTTTCAGCTAATTCTAAAGGCATAGTGTCGCCTTCAGTAATAATTTTATCTATTTTTACTAAATAACGCATATCATCATAAACATAGTTTACAAAATTTTGGTTTTGTTGAAAATCACTTATATTACCTTCATAATGAATTATTTCTAAAAAATCATCTAGTTCAATCCAATCTTTCAAAAAATAAACCTTACGTCCTGTACCTATGCAATAATCAATAAGCGCTTGTTCGTCTTCTAACGAACTCTTTCTAACCGTTTCGTATTCATAATAATGAGATGCTTTTGGATCTAAAATTGTCATGTAATGAGCTTTAACATAAGTGTTTGACAGTTTATAATTATCCAAATATTTATTATAATATTCTTCTATTTCATCACGGCTAACTTTCTCATTTATAGAATTATAAACATGATTATTCAGATACTCATTCACATATAAATTTTTGCGATAATCTTCAACTTTTCTACAAATATTTGAAGTATCTGTAATTTTTATTTTAGCTTCATCAAAAAACAATTTTTGCTCTAACCATGCATCAATCAAAGAATTAACAAAATTTACAGAATCTGTTTTAGAATTAAATTTGGGTAATTTTTTAATAATATCTTCTTCTAATAAATATTCATTACCATATTTTACAATAATTTTACCTTGAGGTTCTTTGTTTTTATCAGTACAAGAACTCAATAAAATTAGTATTGCAATATTTATAAGAAGTGCAAAAAATCTCATTTTAATTCGCTAATGTCTTTAAAACATCTTTATGAACCTTTATATTGTATTTGTTTCTTAAAGTTTTAATCCATTCTTTTTCTAAATAGTTTTGATAATCAGCTGTGATTATTCCTTTGGCTTCATTCAATGTTTTAATTTCTGGTCCATGCACTTCAATTAGAGTTATAGTGTTGTTTTCGCCTTGTGAAACTAATCTTAAGCCGTCTGTTTCTGAAACATTAAATTTCTTTATATTAGAATCTATTAGTGGTTTAACAGCTTTTTCGGCAAATGCACTTTCTTTAAGAACAATAGCGGTACTATCTTTTTTATTTATTTTTGCTAAGATAAATTCTTCGGTTTTCTTTTTGTTAAATAGTTTCACTGCTGAATTTAAGACTTTAGCATCTTTACATTCATAAACTCTTACATCATAACGATAATCCCACATATAGGAATTTTTATTTTCTTGGTAAAATTTTTCAAGTCCTGCAGTATCTTGAATAGCTTTAGACCAAACAAATCTATCTGTTAATTCAAAAAGTAAAATTCCATCGTGATATTCTTTTATCAAATAACGAAAATCTTGATATTTATCTTCTAATATATCTTCTTCATACATTAGAATCATTTTTGAAACAAAATTATTATAAGCATTGTCAACAAACATTTTAACATCTTGTGGACTTTGTTTACGATTAAATTTCATTATATAATTAACAAAAACTTGTTGTGTTTTTGTTTGATTAGCAAATGTTAAAATTGGCTTATCTAATTTTAAATTTTCATCTACCGCCCATGTACCGTTAAAGATTGAATCTGTAACTATTTCATAAAATATTTTACGATTTTCGTCTATATTTTTTGCATTATATTCATTTTTTAGAGTATTTACTATAGCATCTCTACTTTTTGAAGTTCTTGCAGTATTTGAGATAAGTCCTTTTAAATCATTTTTAGCTTCATTAAAAGGTTTTATATCTTCTTTATCAATAAGTTTTATTACGTGGAAGCCATAATTTGTTTTAAGCACAGGTGCTATATCTCCTATATTTTCTAATTTGAATACTGCTTCTTCAAATTCCTTAATCATTCTTCCGCCTACACTCACCCAGCCTATCATTCCTCCATTAGTTGCAGTTCTTCTATCTTCGCTATATTCGTCTGCTAATTGTGCAAAATCTTCGCCTGCTATAGCTTTTTGATAGACTTCATTAATTTTATCTTCGGCTTTTTTCCACAAATGTCTGCTAGAGCCTTCTGGCACAATTGTCATTATATGAGCAATTTGATATTTTCCTTTTGCTGGTCTTTTATCTGTAACTTTTAAGATATGATAACCAAAACGTGAGCGGAAAGGTTGTGAAAAATCTCCAACTTTGGTTTCGTACATAGCAGTTTCGAACTCATAAACTAAATTAAAAACTGTTCTATAACCCAAGCTACCATTTGTTGGTACAGTTCCTTCGTCTTCGGAATATTTTTTCACAAGCTCTTCGAAACTTTCTCCTTTTTTAAGTTTTTTATAAATATCGTTTATTTTATTCCAAGCTTTCACTGTATCTTCAATACTAGCACTGTGGTCGCATTTTATTAAAATATGCGAAACTTCTACGTCCCATTTCATTCTTTCATAAGATTCTGACAAAATATCTTCTTCAACTTTTTTATCTGTTAAATATGGTTGTGCTAATTGACTACGATAGCCTGAAAGTTCATTTTTAAACGATTTTAAAGTATCTAAACCTAAAAGTTTGGCTTCGTGTACTTTAAGTTTAAAATTAACAAATAAATCTAAATATTCTTCCATAGCTTGATAAGTCATTGCATTTGTATTTGTATTATTTTTCTTATAAATATGCAAAAACTCATCTGTGGTAATTTTTTCATCATCAATTTCTAAGATTACATTAGATTGAGAGAAAGCTAAGTTTACAAAAACTAAAAAACTTAATAAAACAAAAATCTTTTTCATACTATATTATTTTAAATCAAATAAAAATTCATAATTATTCACTTCTTGAGTAATTTGGTGCTTCTCTTGTGATTGTAACATCGTGTGGGTGATTTTCGACAATACCACTCGAAGTTATTCTAACAAATTTAGCATTTTCGTGTAATGTTTGGATATTTTTTGCACCGCAATATCCCATTCCTGCTTTTAATCCGCCCATTAATTGATATACAATTTCGTGCAAATTACCTTTAAATGGCACTCTTCCAGATATTCCTTCTGGCACAAGTTTTTTAATATCTTCTTCCATATCTTGAAAATATCTATCTTTAGAGCCTTCGTTCATAGCTTCTACAGAACCCATTCCTCTATAAGCTTTGAATTTTCTACCACTAAAAATAATTGTATCACCAGGTGCTTCTTCTGTTCCTGCAAACAGTCCACCTGCCATTATTGAATTTGCACCAGCAGCTAAAGCTTTTACTATATCACCTGAATATCTAATTCCTCCGTCTGCAATTAGTGGCACTCCACTTCCTTTTAATGCTTCTGAAACATTCATAATTGCTGAAAATTGAGGCATGCCCACTCCTGCCACAACTCTAGTTGTACAAATAGAACCTGGACCAATTCCTACTTTCACAGCATCAGCACCATTTTTCACTAATAGCTTAGCTGCTTCGGCAGTTGCAATATTTCCAACAACAATATCAATATTTGTAAATTTTTTCTTTGCTTCTTTTAAAACCTCATTTACACTTTTTGTATGTCCGTGTGCTGTATCAATAACAATCGCATCAACTCCTGCATCAACAAGTGCTTCCATTCTTTCAAAAGTATCACTTGTAATTCCAACAGCTGCTGCAACTCTCAAACGTCCATGAGTATCTTTACACGACAAAGGTGCTGAAGCTGCTTTAGTAATATCTTTATAAGTTATTAAACCAACTAGTTTATCATCTTTATCAACCACAGGAAGTTTCTCGATACGATGTTTCATAAAAATAGCTTTTGCATCTTCCAATTCTATTCCTTGTTCTGTAGTAATAAGTCTTTCCTTTGGTGTCATTATTGCTTTTATAGACAAGTTCATATCTGTTTGGAAACGCATATCTCGAGAAGTAACAATTCCTTTTAGTTTATTTTCGGAATCAACCACAGGAAGACCTCCAATATTATATTCTGACATTATTGCTTTTGCGTCTCCTACAGTTCCGTTAATATCTATAAAAACAGGATTTAAAATCATTGCATTTTCGGCACGTTTCACTTGATACACATGTTTTGCTTGGCTTACTATAGACATATTTTTATGAATAACACCTATTCCGCCTTCACGAGCAATTGCAATAGCCATTTTACTATCTGTAACAGTATCCATTGCTGCAGAAACTAAAGGCGTATTCAAAACTATATTACGTGAAAAATTAGAAACCAAACTTACGGAGCTAGGTAAAATTTCCGAATAAGCTGGTATCAGTAAAACATCGTCAAATGTTAGACCTTCGAGAATAATTTTATTATTTTCTTTCATTAAATTATGAATTAAAATTTTACGAAATTACAATTTTTTGTGTTTATGACAAAGATTTTTTTTAATTTTGTAAAAACTTTAAGAATATTAACTAATTTTATTGAAATTTTTAATGCTTAATGAGTAAGTTTCGCGAAGTATTGTTAAAATATTGGGGTTATCGTAGTTTTCGTGAAATGCAAGAAGAAATTGTTGAATCTATTGCTTCAGGGAAAGATACGCTTGGCTTGCTACCAACTGGTGGCGGAAAGTCGATAACTTTCCAAACTTACTCTATGGCAAATCCTGGTGTGTGTTTGGTAGTTACTCCGCTTATTGCTTTAATGAAAGACCAAGTTGAAAATTTGCAAAAACGAAAAATTAAAGCAGTAGCAATTTACTCAGGAATGACAAAAATTGAAATAGAAAGAGCTTTAGACAATGTTATTTATGGCGATTATAAATTTTTATACTTATCGCCTGAGCGTTTGCAAAATTTCTATTTTCAAGAAAAACTTGTTCACATGAAAGTTAACCTTATTGCGGTTGACGAAGCTCATTGCATTTCTCAATGGGGTTATGATTTTAGACCTTCATACTTAGAAATTGCAAAAATACGCGAAAAACTTCCTGATATTCCTGTCTTAGCACTAACAGCAACAGCAACTCCAAAAGTTGTTGAGGATATTCAAGAAAAATTACTTTTTAAAGAAAAAAACGTATTACAAAAAAGTTTTGAAAGAAAAAATCTTGTCTATTATGTAATTAATACCGAAGATAAAGAAAAAGAATTATTTAAATTAATTACAAAAATTGAAGGCTGTGCTGTAATTTACGTTAGGAATAGACGTAAAACTAGAGAATATGCCATGCTTTTGCAGAAATATAATATTTCGGCAGATTTTTATCACGCAGGTTTGGACGCACAAACAAGAGCATTTAAACAAAGCGAATGGCAAAAAGACAATATTAGAATTATGGTTTGCACAAATGCCTTTGGAATGGGAATAGACAAGCCAGATGTAAGATTGGTAATTCACTTGGATTTGCCCGATTCGCCAGAAGCATATTTTCAAGAAGCAGGAAGAGCAGGAAGAGATGGCAAAAAAGCATGGGCATTTTTAGTTACAAATGCAGCAGACAAAGCACAAGCAAAAAGAAATATTACAACAGCTTTTCCAGATTTGAAAAAAGTTATAGAAGTATATAATGCTATTTGCGATTATCTGCAAATACCTATAGGCGATGGAAAAGATATGGATTACCCATTTGATATTTTTGAACTTGCAAAAAATTTTAAATTAGATGTTTTAAGCATTTATAATTCTATAAAAATTTTGGAAGCAAATAATATGTTAACTTATTCTGAAGAAGCAAATACTGTTTCTAGAATAATGATTAATGTTAACAGAGATGATTTATACAAATTTCAAGTAGAAAACGAAGCTCTTGATAATTTTATAAAAATGCTTCTTAGAACTTATACAGGAATTTTTAATGATTATGTAAATATTAGCGAAGAATATTTAGCAAGGAAAGCCAATACCAAACCTGATACCATTATTGAATTGTTGAAAGTTTTAGCTAGATATAAAATCATTAGCTATATACCAAGAATCAATAAACCATTAATGCATTTTAATGCCGAAAGATTGGAAGACAAAGGAATTTTGTTTGATATTAAAGAACTTAACGAAAGAAAAGAAAGAACTTTATCGCGAATGGAAGCTATGTTAAATTACGCTACAAGCAATAATAAATGCCGAAGTCAGCATCTTTTAGCATATTTTGGTGAAACCGACACTCAACGTTGTGGTAATTGCGATGTGTGTTTAAGAAGAAACGAACTAGGACTAAATAAATATGAATTTGATATTATTTTGGAAGAAATTAAAGAAATTATTAATTTTGAACCTTGTTTATTAAACGAATTAGTTGAAAAAATTAAATTTGATGAATATAAAATAATTAAAGTAGTTCAATGGTTATTTGAAAATAAAAAAATGATTTATGATAAAGACAATAAACTTAAATGGAATAAAGAATAGTTTTAATACAACTATTTGCAAGCTTGTGCTTTTTACAGCACTAAGTTTTAGTTTTGCTTGTGGCTCAACCGAAATAGCAGATTCTAAAGATGTAAATCAAAGCAAAATTCACCAATATTACTCTATTAGCTACGATGCTTCTGAAAGTAATGAGTATGATATTTTTGCTCAATTTAGATTTGGTGGAAATAAAGGCACAACTTTAAAGCTAAGCGAACCCAGCCAAATTAGTGTTAACGACATAAAAATGAAAGAAGAACAAAGTTCTTTTAGAGGATGTTTTTATAAATTGGCTATAAAAGATAGTAATACATTCAATTTCAAATTTACTGACACAGAAAACAAAGTTTACTCAAACAGTGTTGTTGTAAACTCTATTGAAATTGTGAAAATTGAAAAACTATATGCCGAAAAAAACCAAAAAATATATTGGCAAGGCAAAAGTTTAGAAAACAAAGAAGAAGTAATAGCAATTATTGAAGATAACGACAATAATAAAGTAGAAGTATCTACGGATATTATTGGGAGCAATTACATTTCGTTAAATGCTGAAGATATGGAAGATTTAGTTGCTGGTAGTGGTCAAATTTATATGATAAGAAAATATTATAGCTCACTTCAAGAAGTTGCAGATGATGGCGGCAGTATTGACACTGAATACATATCAATGAAAATACCTATAGAAATTATTTCTAACAAAACAAAAAGCGATAAAGATAAAGAAGATGAAGAAGCTAGTAAAGATAGTGTAGTTGACATTGATAATGAAAATAATGAAGATAATGAAAACTAAAGACATAATATTAAAATATTCTATTTTAGGAATGATTTTAATTTTCACATTTATATTTACATTTTGTGGAAAGACTGAAACAGATTTAGAATGGGAAACAAATATTTTAGGCTATTGGACACCTACAGGCACTGATAATAAGCCAATTTTTGATATGCCTAACTATAAATTTGACGAAAAAGGCAGAGGAATGTCTTTTTTAAGTGACGTAAACAAAGCCGATAGTTTTGCTTGGGAAATTAAAAGAACAGAATTAAAAATTTATTACGACCACGCTCCTAAATATTATATAGGTTATGACAAATACAATAGTCGCAGCCTTTTTAAGATAAAATCAATGAGCGATACTGCATTTTCTGTTATTCAATATTTTGGAACAGGTTATCAAAAAGAATATTATATGAAAAAAGCGTCCTTTGTTGATAATGGCGATGATTGGGACGATGTGTTTTAAATA
>DAONZU010000049.1:0-17151 GCA_035406965.1 Bacteroidales bacterium | reverse complement strand
CTCGAGCTCAACGGTTTTCAAGACCGCCGCATTCGACCGCTCTGCCATTTCTCCGTTGCAAAAGTAGATTAATTTATCAATATGCAAAAATATTTTGAATGTTTTTTTCAAAAAAGCTATAATTATCTTTTAAACCATTTATCATGAGGTATATACAGAATTAAAATTTTTAAGAGCAAAGCTATTTATTGTAAAAAAATTTCTTACCTATTAATATACTATAAACAAAGCATTTTTGGCTTTGTAAAAAAGCTGATTTTCTTGTTAAGTCAAGAAAAAATGACGTTTTGCACGCTTTTTTTAAGTTTAAAACACTTTAAAACTCTTGAAACATAGGGGTTTTAGTGAAATTTTGTGAAAAAAAACCTTGATTTTGTTTAGGCAAAATAGTTGAAATACTTGTATTTTCAATATTTTAGAGTTTATTTCACTTGGGTTATTAACAAAATGAACAAGTTATTAACAAAATCAAAAAAATATGTTTTTAATTATTGCTATAACCCTTATTGTTACTATCTTTGCTTTGTAAAATTAATCTTATTACTAATCTAAAAAATTAAAAAAATGAACAAAGCACAATTAATTGACGCAATGGCTAAAGAAGCTAACTTAACAAAAGCTGACACAAAAAGAGCATTAGACGCTTTCATTAAAACAACAACAGGCGCTTTAAAAAAAGGTGAAAAAGTTGCATTAGTTGGATTTGGTACTTTAAGTGTTGCAAAAAGAGCAGCTAGAACTGGTCGCAACCCACAAAAACCAACTCAAGTAATTAAAATCCCTGCTAAAAATGTTGTAAAATTCTCAGTTGGAAGCGAACTAAAAAAAGCTGTTAAGTAAGAATTGCATCATTAATGAAATTAAAAAGAGAGTTATAGTTTTTATAACTCTCTTTTTTTATCTTTGCCAGTTCAAAAATTGTATGATGGATAATAAATTTATTATAGATAATTTATCGCCTATGGTTTCTGAAAAACGTTTAGAAACTTTTATAAATGTATTAAATAATCGTACTTATTATATAACTGTTGTACTCGAAGACCTTTTTCAATCACATAATGCTTCAGCAGTTTTGCGTTCTTGCGATTGTTTCGGAATTCAAAATGTACATGTTATAGAAAATACTTATGAATTTAAAGAAAACCCAGATGTTTCACTAGGTTCGTCACAGTGGTTAACAAAGTTTAAATATAATTCCTTTGAAAATAATACTATTAATGCAATAAAATATTTGAAACGACAATCTTATAGAATAGTAGCAACCACACCTCATACCAACGATGTTAGTCTTAATGATTTAGATTTAGGAAAAGGAAAAATAGCTTTGTTCTTTGGAGCAGAATTGCCAGGTTTGTCTCAAACTGTATTGGAGCAAGCAGATGAATTTGTTAAAATACCTATGTATGGTTTTACAGAAAGTTTTAATATCTCAGTGTCGGCTGCAATTTGTTTGTATGATATAGTAAATCGCCTAAAAACTTCTGATATTAAATGGCAATTAAACGAATTGGAAAAAGAAGAATTACTAGCTAAATGGCTTAAAGTTAGTGTAAGAGAGTCTGAAAAAATATTAAAATTATTAAAAGTTAGGAATTCTTAATCTCATTTTACTACAGAAATTTTATTCAAAAATTCTTTGTCTCCTTGTTTTATCTTTAATAAATAAATTCCTGATACATAGTCTGTTAAATCTATATTTGTGTTAAAATTAGAGTTAAATTTTTGAATTTCTTTTCCTAAAGAATTGTAAATAATAACTTCAAAATTTTCAGAACTATTTGTATTTATATTTAATGCGTTTGAACATGGATTTGGGAAAACTGAAAACAGATTTTTAAATTCGTCTTTAACATTTTGAGGATAAAGCACTTCGTTGTATTTTTCATTTGCATTTGTAATAGCTTGTTTAAATTTATATAAATTAGGATCTGCTATAATGGCAAAACCAACTGTGATAGTATCTTTAGCCAGAATGTTAATAGGACCAACTCCTGTGTAAAGTACAATGTCGGTTTGTAAATTTGAATCAAGAAAGTTTGGATTTGAAATCATATAAAATTTTTCAATATCCGAAAAACCATCATTTATATTAATAATTTCATTATTTTCATCAGCTTGATCTAAAGCATAATATATTGGTGTTTGTTTGCTTAATAACTTAATTCCTGCATTCATGCTTTGTTCGGAATTACTTTTAGCATAAAGCATTTGTGCCTCTTGGTCAAAGATAGCAGAGTTTTTTGCAGCTTCGATTAAATCCCAGTCTGTAAATAAACCGAAATAATAATTTTCAATTGGGTAGTCGCTTGTATTTATAATGTCGTAATCAATAATTACAAAATTTTCGTTTTCAATCCATGAGTAAGCATTTTCAATAATATAAATTCCTTTGGTGTTTAAGTCTAAAGAGTCTGAAAATTCAAGTCTAATGTGCTGGTCTGCTATTTCGTCAGTAATTATTTCAGGATATTTTTCATTTTTAAAATCTGAGTTTTGTCTAATTGAGCTAAATAAATTTACGGCAGAATTTCCAGAAATAATTCCACAATCATAAAACAAATCGTATAAGTTGTTGTAATTTAAGCCATTACCTATTGAGCTTTGAGAGTCTGAATATCCAATTCTACCATTTGCAGTAATAGAAAGATTTAATTTTTCAGTGTTAATGTCAATATAACTTGGGTTAACTAAAAAGTCAATAAATTGATAATCAGTATAGTTTTCTGCAGAATAATTTAATTTTATAGCTAAATTATAGTCGTATGGTATGTTTTCATCAAGTTCTATTAAAATTAATGATGCGGAACTATAGCTTTGCATTTGTTCTAAACTTCCTTCAAAAATAGTTGGATTAATAATATTTGCATATTCATTAACAACTTCTGCTGTGATAGTTAAATTTTCAACACTTTTTAAATAATTTATAAAACTTCCACCTATACTTATTGTATTATTGTTATCATTTACACTTATATCTTCTAGTACAACTGCTGGTGGAATTTCCATACTTAACGATTTGTACATATTTAATCTTCCTTTTCCTAATTTTCCTGCAAAAGGAATATTATATTCTATTGTATCTATGTTGTCGCATCCAGCTTTTATTAGAGCCATAATTTGTTTTGCAGTAAATTCTTGATGATACGATCTTAAAATTCCTGCAAATCCTGCGACAATTGGTGCAGCAAAAGAAGTTCCACCATACATTAGTGTGTAAGAGTCAATAGCACCAGTTGACAAAAAATTAGTTGCAGGTGCACACAAATCAACAGTATAGGAGTAGGTAGTGCCTTGTTGAGCAATTGAATTTTCGGGAGTCCATCTTTCATCATCTTCTTGTGTTCCTGCAACAGATAAAACATTATCGTATGAAGCAGGATAAAATCTTAAATCAGAATTTGTATTGCCAGAAGCAGCCACTATCAATAAATCAAAATTATTTGTTGCATAATTTACGACATCTTGTCCCATTTTTTGATAATGTGTTGAACCCCAACTGCAATTAATTACATCAATATTGTGTTCTGCTGCATAAACAATAGATTGATATGCATTTTCAATAATTCCATCAGGGTTCATTATTTTTAGAGGTAAAACTTTGCATTTATAGCCTGCACCCGAAACGCCAATGCCATTATCATTTTCTGCACCAGCAATGCCCGCAACCCAAGTGCCATGTTGATGTACATCTGCACTTACAATATTATTGTTTTCAGCAAAATTCCAACCTCTAAAATTATCAATATAACCATCTAAATCATTGTCAATGCCATCTAATGGGTCAGCATAATTGTATTTTATTTGATTTATCAAATCTGGATGTGAAACTTCAATTCCAGTATCTGAAATTCCTATGACAGTATTGGTATCACCTTTATGAATGTCCCAAGCCTCGTATGCTTTAACTTTTTCTAACCAATATTGATTTTCTTGATTTAATGGATCATTTGGGACATATAGTAATTCAATTTTGTACAAAGGTTCTGCATATTCAAAAATATTAGATTTAGACATTTTATTTGCCAAAATAGCAGGATCAATGGTTTTGTCTAAGTAAGTAATTCTGTAAATATTGCTAAGGTCATCATTTTTATCAATATCTTTATTATTTAACTTTTTTGAGTTTGGAAATTCTTGTTCTATTTTAAAGTAAGATTTGTTTTGGAAGTAAGGCAAAACTAAGTTGTTTAGGTCTTGATTTGTAAATGATTTTTTTTCGTCAGATTTTAATTTTACTATTAAAATATTATCGTGATATGGTTTAATGCCTGAATTTTGAGAAAAAGCAATAAAGTTAAAGTTAAAAATTAAGATTGTAATCAATAAAATATTGAAAAAATATTTGATGTTTGAGGTATTCTTATTCATAGCAATATTTTTTTTGCAATATATAAAAAAAATAGTCGTATTAAACGACTATTTTTAAAAAAGTTTAAATATATTTTTAGTTTTGTACTTCTTCAACGTCTCCAATTATTCTTAGAGTTGTAGTATGATTGGTTGGGTCATTTGTAATAACTGTAATACTTTTATTTTGTTTTCCTTTTCTTCCTGTTGAATTAAAAGCGACAGAAATATGACTAGTTTCTCCTGGTTTTATAATCATTTTTTCAGGATTTGTAGCAGTACAGCCACAAGCAGCTTTGATTTTTCTAATAATTAAATCACTTTTACCTTTATTAGTAAACATAAATTTATGACTTGCTTTTTCACCTGCTTTTATAGTTCCAAATTCAAAATTAATATTCTCAAATTCAATTTTTGGAGCATTAGCAAGTTCGTCTGGAGTTAGGTGAGAAAAGTCTTCTTCTATAGTTGCACTAACAGATAATCTGTTTTGTGAATTTCTTTCACCATTAATTACAACTTCAACTCTGTCCATAGAAAAACCCCAATCATTCTTTTTGCTAGCATCGTAAGTAACTGTAATTACACCTTTGCCACCATGTTGTTCGCCGTCTTTTTTAGCTGCTAAATTTTGTGGTTCTACAGAAATTTTTATGTGTGGTGGAATGTTGTCAAAACTAATACTTATAGGTTCTGAGCTCATATTTACTATTCCAACAGTATCGGTTTTACTTGAAGTATTAGAAATTTGCGTCATTGCTATATGTGAAGTTCTTAGTCTTAGTTCACCAAAAGAACGTGGATATAAATCTTCAATTCCTTTTTCTCTTGGCGTTACATTTCCTTCTATGCGTAATATGCTAGTTGGATTTTCACTATTTGATGTAACAGTTATAGATTTATTAAATCTGCCAGGTCTGTTTTTAGGGTTATATGTAGCCTTAACAAAGCCTTTAGCACCTGGTGCTACTGGTTCCTTTGTGTAATCAGTAGCTGTACATCCACACGAAGCTCTGACGTTTGTAATATATAAAGGCATATTACCCGTATTAGTGAAAACAAAATCATAACTTTGATTTCCAGCTTCTTCTTTAAAAGTTCCAAAATCGTGAACTGTTTTGTCCCATGAAATGGCTGGTTGTTGAGATTGAGAAAAACTTAAAAGATAAAAACTAGTTAAACAAATAATTAAAAATATTTTTTTCATTTTATTAAAAAAGTTTGGTTTTACAAATTAAGTTAATTGCTGCTTTTAGGAATTACTTCACCAGTAATTCTAATTATAGAAGTAGGTTGAAACTCGTTAGTTGTAACAGTTATAGATTTATTGAATTTTCCTGGTCGTCCAGCTGGATTGTATGAAGCTGAAACAAAACCTTTTTCACCTGGTTTTAGAGGTTCTTTAGAATAATCAGTAGCTGTACAACCACACGAAGCTCTAACATTTGTAATATATAAAGGTTCGTTGCCCGTGTTAACAAACTCAAACTTATAGGTTTGCAAACCTGCTTCTTCTTCAAAAGTTCCAAAATCATGAACGGTTTTTGTCCACGAAATAGTAGGACCTGATTGTTGTGCAAATAATCCTAAACTAAGAACACTAGCAAAAACAAATAATAAAATACTTTTCATAATATAAAGTTTTAAATTAAAAATCAAATTTATTTATACAATAATGTCATTTTCAAATTTTGTACCAAAAATAATTATTTTTTAATTATTAGCTTACTTTTACAACAAAATATTAACATTTTTAATCAAAATAATGCCCATTTAACAATCTATTAGGCTTTGTAATAAAAAAAACACTAATATTTTTAACAATAAAATTTCTCACTAATTAATATATGACAAAATTACTGATATTTTTTTAAAATATAACTTTTTTTGCATATTTTTTTAAAAAATTGTAAATTTAAAGTGTAAGTTAATAACTTATTTGTTCAATAAAAATTAAAACTTTATATTTGTAAGCAATTTTTAAGTCTTTTAAATGTCTAATACTCAAAATATACTTCAAAAATTTCAAGCAATTAGTCTCGAAGAAATGAACGATGTGAAATTGTTAGATAGAGTTGATAGAAAATTCATTTGTTCTATTAAGAAGTTTGAGACTGTTCTAGAAAAATTGACAGATTATTATTATGTGCTTGAAATCAATGGGAAAAGAAATTTACAATATTCGACAGTATATTTTGATTCAGATAATTTTTTGTTTTATACACAACACCATAATGGTAAAGGAAATAGAAATAAAATAAGACAAAGGTCTTATATTGAAACTGGTGAGCACTTTTTTGAAATAAAACATAAATCAAATAAAAGGAGAACTACTAAGTATAGATTTCCTGTTATGAATCCAGAGCCAACTTTGACAGACAAAAAAGTTGACTTGATCAAAAAATATGTAGTAGATGTTGATGTTGAAAAAATATTTCCAAAAATTACAATAAATTTTAAACGAATAACTTTAGTGAGTAAATTGCTTAACGAACGCATTACCATAGATACTGAATTGAATTATGATAATGGTTTAAAAACTGCAAGTTATCCAAATATAGTAATTTTTGAACTTAAACAATCTAGTCGAATTTCATCACACGCTTCAAATATAATGAGAGAAGAACGTATTTATAAAAGATCTATTAGTAAATATTGTTTGGGAATAGCTTCTTTGTATGAAGGAGTGAAAATAAATAATTTTAAAGTAAGGTTTAATCACGTAAATAAAATTTGCAATGAAAATACATAAACTATATTATTTTATAATTTTAATTTTAGCTTTAGTCTTATCTGAGCAGGTTTGGGGAAAAGATAAAATAATAAATAAGTCTGAAACTGATAATGCACAGATTGAACTAGTTCAAGAATCTAAGTCAGATGAGTTATTTACTCTAAATACTGAGTTATTAAGTGATGGAACTGCAAAAAGCGAAAGTCCTGATATTGAAAAGAAAAAAGATAAAAAGAATAAAAAAGATGTTATTAAAATTGATTCTAAATTTTTCATTAATTTTGGAATTAATCTTGCAACTATTCTGCTAATCATTCTTTTAATTTATTATCCCGAAAATAAAAACAAATCAACGATATTCTCATTAATTTTATTTAATGTCGTAATTTTTTTACTGACCTTTGTACTTAATGATATAAAAATATCTATGGGTGCTGCTTTTGGATTATTTGCTGTTTTTTCAATGCTTAGATATAGAACTGCTGGAATGTCGTTGAAAGATATGACTTATCTGTTTATTTTTATTGCTTTAGGCTTGGTGGGTGCAATTGGTTTAAAAGTTCAAGATTTGGCAATAATTAATGGTATAATCTTTATTTTTATTTTCGTTTTAGATGGTGGCTTTATTTTTAAAAGAGAATATTCTCAAATAGTTGTTTACGAAAAAATAGAGAATATAAAAGTGGACAATTATGATAAATTGATAGATGATTTGAAAGAAAGAACAGGTTTGAATATTCATAGAATTGCTATTGGAAAATTAAATTATTTAAAAGATTCTGCTCAAATTAAAGTCTTTTATTATCAAAAAAATAAAAAGGTGTATCCTTACGGTGAAGAAAAATAAATTTGTATTACACTAATTCGCTTGATTTATTTTCTTCCAATGATTAATAATTGAATCTAATTTGAGTATAAGATTTTGGTGAATTTGTTTTAGGTTTTTGTATTCTGATTTGTTTAAGTATCTTAGTTTTAATAATCTCCAGTCTTCAAATAAAATTATTATCCATTCAAAAATTAATTGAGCTAATAAGCCTGTTATTGGTAGTGATACAGCATAAGCAATGATTAAGTAAATATTGGGAATAAATTGTGCGAAAATTACAATTTGAATTAAATAAATTATTGGAGCTAAAAATACCGCCCAAGCAAACTTTATACTAGAATGGAATTGCTTATCTTTGATTTTTAAAACTATAAGTTTTGGACTGAAATACACCAAAGCATTGTTAAGCAAACCATATATATAAATAGGTAAACATAAAATAATAAGTAAAGTATTTATTATTAATCTAAAAATGCTTAAAAATGGTTTTTCAATAGATTGGTCGCTAAGTTTATATTTCTTTTTTAGGCTTTCATAATGGTCAACTTGGGATTTTATTTCTAACATTTTTTCTGGATAGTCGCATTCAAAAGTATTTAATGCGTTTATGGTTATTTTGTTTGCTTTAAATTTATTTATTTGTGTTAGTTTTCCAAGCTGAAATTTCCTAATTAAATTTTTTACGTATAAAGTCCTAATGCTTTCGTAAGTGTCGTATAATTCTAAGTTTTGAATATCAATTGTTAAATTACTAGTTGCTTCTTGCATCTTGTCTCGCAAGCTTATCATTGCCTTTTGCTGATTGTCTTGGTATTCATCTTTAAAATCAGAAACAGAAATTGGTTTTCCATATCTTATGTGAATTATACTTCGCATTCTGTTGTATTGGCTGTAATAAATTCCAACAGGAATAATTTTTAGATTTAAGTTGAAATTATTTTTTTCTTCAGCCATAAATGCTAGACGAGGAATTCCTTTTTTGAAGTTTAAAAGCTGTCTTTTGTTATTGTGGCGTGCTTCTGGAAAAATTCCAATATTTTGCTTATTTTCTAAAACTCTTACTGCAATGTCAAAAGTTAAATCATTGTTTGCTAAATTTTCTTTTCCGTCTCTAATACGAAAGACAGGTAATATTTTTAAGAAATATAAAAATTTAGCAATAATTTTATTTTTAAAAATATCGGCTCTAGCTAAAAAAACAATTTGTCTATTTAATGTAAACAGAATAGCAAGCGGGTCCATCAAAGCATTTTGGTGGTTAGGTGCAAAAATCAAAGGACAGTCTTTAGGAATATTTTCTTTGCCTTCAACTACAATGTTCTTGTAAAATAAAATATGTAGTGTTTTAACATATACACCAAAGAAATTCCACCAAAACGATTGTTTATATAAATGTTTATATTTTTCTATACTGTCTTTTTTCGCCATATTGTTGAAATAGTTAGTCCTGAAATTATATGCCAAATTCCCCACCATGCAGTAACTATCATCATTCCACCTAGTGCAAGGTCTTGAGGGAAAATATTTGGATTAAATAAGAGAACTAAACCTAAGCCACTATTTTGTATTCCTGTTTCTATCGCAATTGTTCGAGAGTTTATAGTATCTAGTCTGAAAAGTTTAGCAAATCCATAACCAGAGCTTAAAGCAAGAGCATTATGAATTAATACAACAACAAAAATCCAATAAATATATTTTACAAAATGGTCATAATTATTTGCAAACATTATAACAACCATTCCCATAAAGAAGAAAAGCGAAAAAAGTTTAATAGGTTTTTTTATTTTTTCTGTAAACTTTGGAAATTTGTGGTTTACAGTCATTCCTAAAACAATTGGAATACCTAATAAAATAATAACTGTTTTAAGCATTTCTATTGGGTTTATAGTCAGTTCGCGAAGTAAAGCATTGTCAACCCAAGGTCCAAATGCTTTATATAATTTTCCGTAAAAATAGAAATTAAAAGGAGTTAAAACCACTGCTACCATAGTTGCAATTGCTGTTAAAGATACAGAAAGTGCTGCGTTCCCTTTTGCATGAGTTGACAAAAAATTAGAAACATTCCCGCCCGGACATGCTGCAACTAATATCATCCCCATTGCAACACCTGCTGTTAAATTTTTCCAAAATGCCATTACTAATAAAAAAGTAAGCAAAGGCAGTACTAAAAACTGAGAAAAAAATCCAACAATTACTGGTTTAGGTTTTTTAAACAAATTTTTAAAGTGCGAAACTTTAATTTCGAGTGCAACTCCAAACATAATTACCGCTATTGCAATGTTTAAGACAAGCAAACCACCATCAGAAAAGTTTAGTTTTGCACCGTCCATTTTTTGTAAGGCTTCAAACATATTTATTACAATTTTGTTACAAAAATAATAATGTTTGTGTATTTTTTTTGTTTTTTATGCTTAATTTGCATATAAATCTTGTTAATTTTAATAAAATTGATTAATTTTAACAATTAAAATTTTGAAAGATGAAGAATCACGAAATTAATATTCGCTATAAAGAATTTAGTCTTAGTGAATTAGATGGCGTTGATAAAAAGTTGTTAGATTCGGCTGTTGAAGCTGCAAAAAATGCTTATGCTCCATATTCCCATTTTAGAGTTGGTGCTGCTGTCTTACTTGATGATGGAAGTATCATAACAGGGAATAATCAGGAAAATGCTGCTTATCCTTCTGGTTTATGTGCCGAAAGAGTTGCTTTGTTTTATGCAAATTCAAAATATCCGCAAAAAGCTGTAGTTGCTATAGCTGTAGTGGCTGTAAACCCTGAAGGTGAAGTTTTAAAAGGAAATGTCTCTCCATGCGGCTCTTGTCGCCAAGTAATGCTCGAAACTCAAACGAGATATAAAAATTCAATAAAAATTATGTTAGCTTCAGATGACGCAGTTTTAGTTTTTGATTCGGTTGAAGATTTGTTACCTCTTAGCTTTAGCCAAGTAAATTTGGAAAATTGATAATTGGAGAATTAAGAATGAAGAATTAAGAATGAAGAATTAAGAATTAAGAATGAAGAATTGAGAATTTGGGGATTTATGATTTAAGATTTCGGATTTGGGATTTTGGATTTTTGATGGTGGATTTGGGATTTATGATTTGTGATTTTTGATAGTGGATTTGAGATTTGTGATTTGAGATTTAGGATTTTTGATGGTGGATTTAGGATTTGGAGATTTTGGATTTGAAGAATTTAGCTTCGCTACATTTTTTGAAGTTTAGTCGTTGCTTATTACTTTGAATTTTTTTGATATTTTGTATCCGTTTTCATCCATAAGGTTTAAAGTGTAATCTCCAGGTTTTAATTTGAAGCCCATTTCATGAAAATCTTTTGTAAATCCATAATATTTTTCGTCAATATACCAATAAACTTTTGTTTCTGGATTTCTGTGGCTTATTTTGAAAACAGCCTGTAAAGTGTCTCCTGTCATTTCAATAGGAATTAATACTCTAGATAAATTTGTTGGATAAATAAGTTCAATTTGTTCGCTTACATTTTGTTGTTGTGAACAGCCTTCTAAAAAAGGTGGTAAACTTTGATACCAGTAATTGGAATTGATAAAATATGCTTCCATAGATGGTGGTAAAATAAAATATGATTTTTCTTTCATCATATTTACTGGATAGCAATCTGAGTTTACTCTAAATGTTTCGCTTTGGTCTAAATAAATTTTTTGATGGTAAGGACAAATATTAGTGTGTATTCCACTTGCGCTTATCCAAACACTATCAATATCGCAACAGTTTTCGCCTGCTAAATATCCGCTTTGTTTACAAACAGGAGCTAAAATCATGTCGTCGTATGGAATTTCAAACCAATTTTTATATGAAGGTAAAATATTTATAATGTCGAATAATACTGGAGCAGCAACTCTTAAACCTGTAATTCCGTTTCTGCCTTCGCCACTAGCATTTCCTACCCACACGCCAACTACATAATCTGGTGTTACAGCAACCGACCAAGCATCTTTAAAACCAAAACTGGTTCCTGTTTTCCACGAAATTTTTTGCTTTGATGAAAATGTTCGCCATTGTTTTTCTTCTGCAGGTCTATTAACAGAACTCATGGCTTCAAAAGTAAACCAAATTGATGAAGCCGATAAAAATGACCAATCTCTTAAATCTTCTTGCTCGTTTAATTCAGCATTTTTTATATAGCTTGCTTCGTGGTAATCAGATTTTGAATATTTGGATTGATATTTATTGTAATTTTTTAAGGATCGTGCCATAGAAGCATAAGCCGAACAAATATCCCATAACGAAGTTTCTGCACCTCCTAAAATTAAAGACAAACCATAATGCTCAGAGCTTTTATTTACAGATTTAAGACCCAATGATTTTAAAACATAAATAAATTTTGCTATTCCATATTCTTTTAATAAAAGTACAAAAGGAATATTTAAAGACCGTGCAAGAGCTTCGCTTGCAGGAACAGCTCCATCAAAACTTTTATCAAAATTTTCGGGAGAAAAACTTCCAATTCTTAGTGGAGTGTCTCTTAATAATGTTTTTGGCAAAATTTCGCCTGCCGATAAGGCTGCTGCATATAAAAAAGGTTTTAAAATACTGCCCGAACTTCTGGTTGCTTTTATCATATCTATTGCTTTTTCTGGAGTTTCAGAATTAATATCAGCATTGCCGACATAAGCTAATGTTTTTCCGCTTTCTACTTCTAAAACTAGGCAGGCAATATTGTTAATATGATTGGCTTTATATCTTTGATTGTAAATATTAACTATTTCATTAATTTGTTTTTGTAAATTTATATCAATAGAAGTTTCGATTTTTGAATTGTTGTTTGGAAATTCTTTCGCAGCTCTATTCACTAAATGATACGCATGCATAGGATAGGGGTTAGGGTGTTCTGGAATTGGTTCCAATATTGCTAATTCATATTCTTCTTCGCTAATAATATTTTTAGTGTAAAGTTTTTTCAATAAAAAATCTCTTTTTTCTTTAAGAATTTCTCTATTTTTTGCAGTATTTATTAGCGATGGCGAATTTGGGAGTACTGCCAACATAGCATTTTCTGCCCAGGAAAGTTGTTCAGGTGAGCGTTCGAAATAACGCCAGGCTGCTGCTTCTATCCCAACAGTATTTCCACCAAAAGGTGCATAAGAAGCGTAAAGTTGAAGAATTTCTTTTTTTGAATATGACAACTCTAAACGAAATGCTAAAATAACTTCAATTAGTTTTTGGTAATAAGTTCTTTCTTTGCCTTTTCTCGAAATTCTAATTGTTTGCATGCTTATGGTTGAACCGCCACTTTTAATTTTTCCTGAGCTAGCATTTTGTTTTATAGCTCTAATAATAGCGATTGGGTCTATGCCAAAATGATAGTAAAATCTTTGGTCTTCAAAGTTTAGAATGCAGGCTTCAAATTTAGGACTTATTTTTTGAGTTTCGGGAAATCGCCACTGTCCATCTTCTGCAATTTTTACACCTAACAATTGATTGTTTTTGTCATAAACAGCTGTGGAATATGGGTCTTTAAAAAGTGTTGACGGCAAAGAAAAAATAAAAACTAAAATTATGGCAAACCAAATTATAATTGAAATAATTAGTAATATTTTGGCTTTTTTCATAATCTTGTTTCTTATAATGTTTTTAAAACCTCGTTGTTTGAATTGAATTTTTTGACAAACCTGTCTTTTACTATAAGATATTTAATTCCGCAATAAAGTGGTGCAGCAATAAATCCGAGAGCAATTCCAACAAAAACTAGTATAATAAAAATTAGCCTATAGAGAATCTTGATGAAAAAATTATTAATGTTTGATAAATATCTTCTGTAAGGAGCTAATAGTAGTATGTCGGTGAGCACAGCACTTACAATAAATCCAAATAGCGGAATAAATCCTGCTAGAAATGAAAAAGCTAAAATTTTGTAAAATCTTAAATCTTGAAATTTTATAAATTCATCTATACTTGGATTATCAAATAATTTTGTTTGACATTCAGAACAGATGGGTCTGCTTTTTTGTTTTTTGACAATACTTGCACAGTTTGGACAGCGTGATTGACTTAAAAGGTCTAGTCTATGTTTTTTTATATCTTTAACTTTATCAATTTTTCTATTACCTAAAAATCCAATTTTATGGGGTTCTGAAATTTCAAAATTGCAGTATTGGCATTTAGTAGCGAAGGAGTATATTTTATTTTTACAATTTGGACATTCTATTTTAGCTTTTTCATTTCTTTTCTTGTATTTGTGGCGAAGAAAAATTAGAATAGCAATTATGATAAGATATAAAATTATCATAAAAATTCCTGCTACAATAAGAAGTACAAATCCAAATACAACAAAACTATCTTCTATCCAGCTAATAAGTTTTCCAATTTTAAGATTATCATCAAGGTCGAAATTTTTTAGCCAATCAAGAGTTGTTTTTCTAATTTTTGCAAGAACATACACAGCAAAAGCACCAATAATTCCAATAATAATCACAGGATTAAAGCCAGACCATTGAATTGCATTAATTGCTTCTACATTTTGTTGGCTTAGGGCAAAGATTTGAATTAGCAAATAAACAATTGGTTTCATATATGGCTCAGCTTCGTGCAGGAAAATTCTAAGGCTTGAATTTTTGTCGGAAATAAATTCTAAAATACTTAATATTCCTAAAATAATTACTAACCAATTTTGAGCCCAGAACGAAGACTCTGCAACAATTTCATGCTCATAATTTATAAATGGAAACCATTCGGGATGAGCCAAAAATAATGCAGTTAAAAAAGCTGGAAAAAAAGTTCTTACAGCAAATAAAGGAATGGCTCCAATTATTGCAATAACTTGATTTATATTCATATTTCTATGTTTTTAGCTTTTTCTTCTTTGCAGCAGGGAACAATACATTATTTAAAATAAGTCTATATCCCGGAGAATTTGGATAAAGATTCAAATCAGTATGTTCATCACCAACGAAATGTCTGTAATCTTCTGGGTCGTGTCCTCCATAAAAAGTCCACATTCCTTTACCAAATTCTGAATGTATGTATCTAATTTCATTAGCTGCTTTATTTTCGCCCATAACCAACACAGACGGTTTTACTAATTCTGCCTTAAAAGCAGTAGTTTGTCCCATAAATCCTTTAACCATACTTGTGTGATTTTGACAAAGCATAGTTGGCACAGGATCCCATTTTGCAGAAAACTCAAATAGAATAAAATAATCTTCGTTTTGTGCAACTTTTCTTTTATCGGTAACGTCTATATCGGAATATTCATACTCTAAAGGATTGCGAACAAGTGTAAAGTCTTTAAAAGCCAAGCATTTTGAATAATCTAATTTTGATTGTGCATTAGGGTCGGCAGGGTCGCCATCAAACATAGTTTCGCATATATCAACGCCTTCGGCAGCAAGAGCAATGTCGAAAGAGTCGGTGGCAGAACACATAGCAAATAAAAATCCACCTTCAGCGACATAGGCTTTAATGGTTTTTGCAACTTCTAATTTTAATTGAGAAACTTTATTAAATCCCATAGACAATGCTTCTGCCTCGCTTGCTTTTTGATTTTCTCTATACCATTGCATACGTCCATAAGCACCATAAAATTTTCCATACTGACCAGTAAAATCTTCGTGATGTAAATGCAACCAGTCGTATTTTCCTAATTCGCCGTTGATAATTTCTCTATCGTAAATTTTGTCGTAAGGAATTTCGGCATAAGTTAGAGCTAAAGTAACTGCATCGTCCCAAGGTTGAGAAAATGGAGGGGTGTAAACAGCGATTTTAGGAGCTACTTCTAATTTTACAGCGTCCATATTTACAGAAGGAGAGGAGATTTCGTTAAAAATTGCATTTTTTTGTGCATCAGCAATAATTTCATAGCTAACACCGCGAAGAATACATTCTCTCTCAATTTCGGAATGGAAATTTAATAAAAAAGAACCACCTCTATAATTTAATAACCACCATGCCTCAACTTGATTTTGTAAAGTCCAGTAAGTAAGTCCATAGGCTTTTAAGTGATTAGTTTGAGTGTCGTCCATAGGTAATAATACAAAAGCCGAAAAGGAATTTGAGATATTTATGCTGATTATTAATATTAATAGTATAAGTTTTTTCATTTCTTTAAAATTTGAATTAGGCAAAGTTACAAAATTTATAATAATATCTATAAAAATAAAAGAAGCCCGAGAAAAATCTCGAGCTCCTTATTAACCTTAATCAACCATGAAAAAGAGAAAAGTAACTTTTAATTACTTTATTCTATTATTACTACTTATTACTCTTTTATAACTCATTATGCTATGGTTTTGTTTTGTAGAATTGGTAATTTTATACTTTTCGTATTAAGTTTGCGACAAACATGAGTTTATTTGCTATCAAAATCTAAGAAAAAATTTTGATTAAGGTATGATTTACTTTTGTTAAATCTGAAATAAAAATAAATTGCAAATCGAATAGATGTTATATTTTTGCACTGATATTATAATTAGGTATAAATTTATGGACAGACAAACAAAAGCTAATCTTTATGCACTTGCTACTGTGCTTTGTTGGGCAACTGTTGGAACGGCTTTTAAAATTGCATTGAGATTTGTAAATTATGTACAGCTTTTGTTTTGGTCGGTGTTGGTGTCATTAATTGTATTTGCCATTATTTTGTCTATTAAAAAATTGTGGCAGAAATTGCTTGAGCAATCAAAGACAGATATTTTAAAATCAGCAATTATAGGTTTTATTAGTCCTTTTGTTTATTATTTAGTGTTGTTTCAAGCCTATGATTTATTACCAGCACAAGAAGCATTGACAGTAAACTATATGTGGCCCATAGTTTTGGTTTTATTATCAATTCCAATTTTAAAACAAAAAATTAGCTTTTTAAATATTTTGTCAATTTTTATTTCATTTTTGGGATGTTTTATAATTGTTAGTAAAGGAAAAGTCTTTGATTTAGAATTTTCGAATAGTTTTGGTGTATTTTTGGCAATTCTCAGTACTTTTATTTGGTCTATTTATTGGCTATTTAACGTAAAAGATAAACGCAACGAAATTGTAAAACTATTTATGAGTTTTCTTTTTGGATTTTTGTTTATATCTCTATATTCTATTTTTACTGATAATTTAATTTTACCAGAGAGAAATGGTTTGCTAGCAGTTACTTATGTTGGGATTTTTGAGATGGGTTTAACTTTTTTCCTTTGGATAATGGCTTTGTCTTTATCTAAAACTACAGCAAAAGTTGGTAATTTTATTTATATCACTCCTTTTTTATCGCTTATGATTGT
>DAONZU010000048.1:0-17199 GCA_035406965.1 Bacteroidales bacterium | reverse complement strand
GTGTCGTCGTATAACTCAACTGTCATATTTCCCATGCTTGTTTCAATTAAAACTTTTGTACTTTGAGCATTTGCAAAACAAGAAAATCCAAAAATCACTAATACTAAATAAAAAATCTTTTTCATATTTTATGTATTTTAAAATTAAACCATTTTCAAGTTGTAAAAATAACAAAAAATTTGCCAAACTAAATTATTTTTGAAGATTTTATGTATTGATGAGTTTTTAAAAATCAATTATTAGGCTTTTTCATAAGTTTTCAGCAAAAGATTTTCGCCGTCATAAACAGCATAGGTAAAATTAAAAAGCCAGTCGCCTAAATTTGTAAACAATGTATTTTCGTTCAAATTATACTGAAAAGGAATATGTCTATGTCCAAAAATAAAATAATCGATTTTTTGATTTTCGAGTACAGTTCTTGCATATCTAACAAGCCATTCTTTTTCGAAATCAACCTGTTTAGGAAATTTATGTTTTTTGCGACTTGAAGACGACCAGTTTGTTGCAATTCTAAAAGATATTGAAGGATGAACTAACCTAAACATGAATTGCATAAACTTAGAAGAAAATATTTTTTTCAAAAAGTTGTATTTTTTGTCATAAGGTCCAAGTCCATCGCCATGTCCGATGTAAAATGTTTTGCCGTTTATTTCTTTCAGATTAACTCCTTTGAAAATTTTTGCACCTATAGCTTCTTCGATATAACCGAAAGTCCACATATCATGATTTCCGAGATAGTAATAAACTTTCACACCTAAATCAGATAATTCTCTAAGTTTTGCAAAAAGTCTCGTAAAGCCTCGTGGAACTAAATATTTATACTCGAACCAAAAATCAAACATATCTCCACACAAATGCAATTCCATAGCATCGCTTTTGATTTCGTCCAACCACGACAACATTAATTCTTCTCGAAATTCAGAACTATATTTATCATAATCAATTCCGAAGTGAGAGTCTGAAACAAAGTATATTTTATTTTTTTCTTTCAAAACAAAATTCAAATTGTTTATAAAATCGCCTCAAAGATAAATTAAATTATAATGGGTTTTTAATTTTTGTTTAAATTATCAATAATTTCATCATAATCATCACTTATTGCAACGAGATTTTGATTTTCGTCAATTAATAAAAAACTTGGAATTGATTTTACTGCATAAATTTTTGCAACTGGACTTTCCCAAGCTTTTAAATCAGACAAATTTATATGATTTTCCAAAAAATTATTTTTAACCGTTGTCTCCCATTTATCTTTTGCATTATCCAAAGCTATTAAAATTAAAACCACATCTTGATTTTTTAATTTCTCGCTAAGACCAAGCACAGCTTCTAAAGACAACTTGTTCCACGATGACCAAAACGCAATAATAATTTTTTGATTTTTAAAATTTGACAATGAAACTCTATTCCCATTAATATCTGGCAAATCAAAATCAATTACAGGTTCTCCAATTTCTAATTTCCCATATTCTCGATTAAATTGTTGTTGCCGTAAAAGTTCTTTTGAAATTTCTGACTCTAATAAAGCTATTTGCTCAAACTCAGGATTATGTTTTTTCAACTCTTCTAATACAAATTGAAAAATTTCTATATCTTGGTCTATCATTAAAATTGGCGAAATGCTAACATATTGATAAAGAGCAAAATAAATAATTACAGATTCATTATGTTTTTTTATAAAATTGATTAAAAACTCTTTATCGTTTTTATACATAGTTCTTGCCTCGACATTTAAAACCTCGATGAGAGAATCAACATCATAATTCGGGATTTTATAAGCTGCAACAATTTGGTCGTTTATTTCATTTAACCTTTTTGTGCTTTTCATTAAATACATATTTAGCTCTTTAAGATTTTTGCTTTCTTCAGAACCTTCTATAGTATAATTTGTTTGAATATTCGGATAACTAGCATAAATCTCTATTTCATCATTTGGATTTAATCTTAAATAAATAGTATTCCTCTCATCAATTTTTAATCTGTAAAAACAAGTTTGCAAAGAATCTAATTCAAATTTGAATTCTCCTTTTTCATTTATTTTAGTTTGAACAAAAGATGCAATTTGACCGGGCAACAACATTTCTAAATAAATTTCTGAATTTTCTGCATTTTCTATTTTACCAAAAATTTTGACCTGCTTGTGTTTATTTTTACAAGAATTAATAGGTAACAAAAAAACAAAACCTAAAAACATTAATACCATTAATATTAATAGGCGAGATTTATTCTGTGATAAATATGTGTAATTAATTTTCATTTTATATTTTTGCAAAAAAATGTTTTGAAAGTTTTTACAAATATAAATAAAAATATTCCAAAAAATTGTGTGGTAAGCATAGGTTTTTTTGATGGCGTTCATAAAGGTCATGTTTATCTATTGAATCAGCTAATCAATGAAGCAAAATTAAAAAACCAAGAAGATCTTGTAATAACACTTTGGCCCCACCCTGCAAAATATTTTGGTAAAAATTTAAGTTTACTAAATACTCTTAACGAAAAAGTCGTACTTCTTGAGGGACTTGGAATAAAGAATGTTTTAATTTTAGATTTTAACGATGAGTTAGCTTCTTTATCAGCAGATATGTTTGTAGAAAAATTTTTAAAAGAAAAACTTTCATGTTCATCTATAATAATGGGTTACAACAATCATTTTGGCAATAAAAGTTCTATTTCAAAACCTGAAAGCGAATTTGCCATACCTGTTAAACGATTGCAAAAGTTTGAATTTGAAGAATTTACAAATATCAATTCTTCTCAAATTCGTGAATGTATAACTATGGGGAACTTGGAAAAATCAAATAAAATGTTGGGCTATAATTATAAACTTTCGGGTAACATAATTAGTGGTTATCAAATTGGACGCAAATTAGGATTTCCAACAGCAAATTTAGAAGTTTTAGACCAAGACAAAATACAACCACCTAATGGAGTTTATATTACAAAAGCGTTTTTTGACAAAAAATCATATCCTGCAATGCTAAGCAAGGGAACACGTCCAAGTTTTGATGGCAAAAAGCTAAGTTTAGAATTTCATATTCCAAATTTCGAAGGCGATTTGTATGGTAAGCAAGTTACAATCGAATTTATAAAAAAAATACGAGACGAAATAAAATATGAAAACATTGATGATTTAATCACTCAAATTAAAAAAGACCAAGAAGAAACTTTAGCATATTTTTCTAAAAATTTGGGATTTTAAATAAAAACATATAATTTTGCAGTCCAAATTATATAAAATTATAAACGTAAAACATTAAATTTATAATATTATGAACGAATTGATTAGCTCATTACCATACAAAATTAAAGACATCAACCTAGCAGATTGGGGTCGTAAAGAAATTGAAATTGCAGAAAAAGAAATGCCAGGCTTGATGAGTGTTCGCAAAAAATATGCAGGTTCTAAACCTTTAAAAGGTGCTCGCATTACAGGTTCTTTGCACATGACAATTCAAACAGCAGTTTTAATCGAAACTTTAAAAGAACTTGGTGCTGATGTAAGATGGGCAAGTTGTAATATTTTTTCTACTCAAGACCATGCTGCAGCTGCAATGGCAAAAGCTGGCGTTCCTGTGTTTGCTTGGAAAGGCGAAACTTTAGAAGAATATTGGTGGTGTACTCTGCAAGCTCTTTCATTTCCTGGAGGGTTAGGTCCAAATTTGATAGTAGATGATGGTGGAGATGCTACTTTAATGGTGCATAAAGGATATTATGCAGAAAAAAATGCTTCAACTCTTGACAAAAAACCTGGAAGCGACGAAGAAAGAATAATTTTAGAAACCTTAAAAAAAGTTTTAGCTGTTGATAATTCAAAATGGACTAGAGCAGTTAAAGACTTAAAAGGAATTTCAGAAGAAACAACAACAGGAGTTCATCGTTTATATCAAATGATGGAAAAAGGAGAACTTTTAGTTCCTACAATTAATGTAAACGACTCAGTTACAAAATCTAAATTTGATAACCTGTATGGTTGCCATGAATCTTTAGCAGACGGAATTAAAAGAGCTACAGATGTGATGATTGCAGGAAAAGTTGTTGTTGTTTTAGGTTTTGGCGATGTTGGAAAAGGCTGTGCTCGCTCAATGAAAGGATATGGAGCTAGAGTAATTATTACTGAAATAGACCCAATTTGTGCATTACAAGCAGCAATGGAAGGTTTCGAAGTTGCAAGAATTGAAGACACCTTTAACGAAGGAAATATTTATGTTACCACAACAGGAAACAAAGATGTTATTACTCTTGAACATATGAAACAAATGAAAGACCAAGCAATTGTTTGTAATATTGGACACTTCGATAATGAAATTCAAGTTGATAACCTTAATAACTATAAAGGAGCAAAAAGAACAACAATAAAACCACAAGTTGACAAATATACTTTTGAAAATGGAAATTCTATATTCCTTTTAGCAGAAGGACGTTTAGTAAACTTAGGTTGTGCTACAGGTCATCCTTCTTTTGTAATGAGTAACTCTTTCTCAAATCAAACTCTTGCTCAATTAGATTTATGGCAAAATAAATATGAAGTAGGAGTTTATCGTTTACCTAAACACCTTGACGAAGAAGTTGCACGCCTTCATTTAGAACAAATTGGTGTAAAATTAACAAAACTTACAAAAGAACAAGCTGATTATATTGGTGTTCCTGTTGAAGGTCCATTCAAACCTGAACATTACAGATATTAAAACAATAATTTAGTAAATGATAAAAAAAAGAGGCTGTTTTTAAAGACAACCTCTTTTTTTTTATTTATTTTAAAATGCATTAAATACTCGCAATGTACTTAAAGTTTCTAAATAAGTAGCATATTGCATTACTGGATATTTAGAAGGTCCATTCACAACACTTCCATCCATCAGTAAAAATTTAGATTCGCAATGTCGGCAAACCAAAAACAGTCCTGTAGAATCAACGTCTAATATAGCACTTGGGTCTGAGGGTTTGTATGGGCAATTTCTTTCATAAGCTCTATAAGAATCAGCATATTCACAATACAGAATAATCCCTTTTACCCCACCTGAAAGATAAAGATAGTTGCCTGGAGTTCTTACTTCAAAATACTGAGGCATATCTAAATAAACAGTGAAGTCAACATAAGCATAAGGAATACGTTCTTCGTTTTCACATGCAGGAATTATTGTAAAAAAACCTACAAAAGTCAAAAAAATGATTATCTTTGCAATAAATACTTTCATTTCTAATTTAATTTTATGGCAAAGTTAAGAAAAATAATAAAACTCTTACTAATAATTCCTTTCATTTTAATTTCATCAACAAGTTTTAGTCAAAACACACGAAGCATTGACAATGAAAAACATATGAAATCTTTAAGGCAGAAACGTTATCGACCTTCTCCTGAGGAAAGATTAGTTATGAAAATTGAAAAAAACAAAGCAAAAAAAGATGCTAAAAAAAAGAAAAGAGATGCAAGATTACATAAAAAAGCTGTAAAAAAACATAATAAATTAATTAATGGTGGTGGTAAAGATGTAGTAGATGGCAAACGTACATATAAAAGAATGAAAAAATCAAAAAAGTCAGCGAAATATACTAGAGAATAAAATATATGATTTTATGATTTGTCTTATTATTAAGTACTTATGTATATCTTTGAAAAAAATAATTTATTTTGAGTCGTTTTTTTTTGGTTTATAAAAAAAACTATTTTATTTTTACACTTTTTCTTAATTAGTTTAAAGTAAAACTTTATTATGATACGAAAATTACTGTTTATTTTAATGGCGCTTATTACAAGTGCGGGGGTGTATGCTCAATCGGCGGGCACCTTGAGTGGTAGAGTTACTGATGCGGCAACAGGTGAACCAATCCCGTTTGCAAACGTAACGATTGAAGAAAACGGAAATATTGTTACTGGAGGTATGACAGATTTCGACGGAAATTTTTCAATTAAACCTATTCCGGCAGGAAGATTTACCGTTTCTGCTTCTTACATTGGTTACGCAACTTTGCAATACACAAATGTTCAAATCATTGCGGGAAAGATAGTTTACCAAAATTTCGATTTAAATCCTGCAGCAGAAATTTTAGGTGAAGTAGAAATTAAAGAATATAAAGTTCCTTTAATTTCTAAAGACCAAACGCAATCAGGAGGTACTGTAACATCTGAAGATATTGCAAAGATGCCTGGACGTTCTGCAGCGGCTGTTGCAACTACAGTTGGAGGTGTTTATACCGAAGACGGTGAAGTTGGTAGCATTCGTGGAGCACGTTCTGAAGGTACAGTTTACTATGTTGACGGCGTTAAAGTAAGAGGTAGCTCAGCAGTTCCAAAATCTGCTATCGAGCAAGTTACAGTTATTACTGGAGGTTTGCCTGCTCAATATGGAGACGTTACTGGTGGAGTTATTAGTGCAACAACCAAAGGACCTTCTTCAAACTTTTATGGAGGTGGTGAAGTTGTTACTTCACAGTATCTAGACCCATACGGCTACAATTTAGCTGCTATTATGGTTTCAGGACCTATTTGGTCTGTTACTGAGAAAGGTGAATCAAACAGAAAAAGAACTGTAGCTGGATTTTTACTTGCTGCAGAAGGTAGGTTAGTAAAAGACGGAGGTCCATCAGCTGTTGGTGAATGGAGAGCAAATGCAGATGTACTAGAAGAAATTAGAACTAATCCTTTGCGTTTAATAGAGTCGCAATCTGGTAATATTATTTACCAAAATTCTGACTATTTACATGCAGACGCTTTCCAAAATTACAAATCAAGAGCTAATGCTGGCGGTAAAGGAGCCAACGTTGCAGCAAAACTAGACATTTCGCCAATAAGAGACCTAAACTTCACAGTTGGAGGTACTTTCGATATTGGAGCTGGCAGATTGTATAGCTATGGAAATCAACTTTTCAACTCACATAATAATGGTAATTACATTTCTAGTGCTTGGAACACATATGCACGTATTACACAAAAATTCAGAACAGAAGATACTGCAGTAATTAAAAACCCATATTATACTATACAGTTCGACTATTCAAGATCTGCAAGCAATAATTTTAATTCAAAATTTAAAGACAATTATTTTGAATATGGTCATATAGGTAATTTTACAACTGTACCTGAAAAATATTATATTTGGGGTATTGACTCTGTTACAGGTTTAGAAGGTAATTTGTTTGAAACATATTTTTATAGAATTACCGACTTTACTACCAATGAGCAAAATGCAGATTTAGCAAGATATACTGAACAATATTTTGATTATTTCTCTGATTATTATTACAAAGATGTTGACCACCTTTTAAGCTATGGTGGATTGATGAATGGTAATGGTGCTCCTGCAATTTATGGAATGTATTCAAGTCCTGGAAATCCTTATGCTAGTTTTGCAAAATCTGAAGGGCAACAATTTAGAGTATCTGCATCAGGAACAGCTGATATAAAATCTCACGAGTTTAGTTTAGGTTTTGAGTTTGAACAAAGAAAAGACTCTTATTATGCAGTTGCTCCATTTGGCTTATGGACTTTAGCACGCAGATTAACAAACATGCATATTATGGAAAAAGATATTTCTAAACCTATAATATATTATGATGACCAAGGAAACTTCTTAGATACTATTGATTATCCAAGACTTTATAATGCTCAAGGTCAATCTAGATTTGATAAATATTTCAGAGAAAGTTTAGGTATGGAAATTAATGATTTAACATGGATTGATGTTGACTCTTATGACCCATCTACTTTTGATATTTCATGGTTTAGTGCTGATGAGTTATTTAACCAAGGTAGCCCTGTAGTTGCGTATTATGGATATGATTATCAAGGAAACAAACTACATAGCAAACCAACATTTGACGACTTCTTTAACCAAACAGATAGCAAAGGATATAAAACACGTCCTATTGCTCCTTTTGAACCTTCATATGTTGCTGGTTATATCCAAGATAAGTTTGCGTTTAAAGACCTTATTTTTAACTTAGGTGTACGTGTTGACCGTTACGATGCTAACCAAATGGTATTAAAAGACCAATACTTACTACATGAAGCATATAAATTAGGTGATACTGATCAACTAGGTTTGTTAGCAAACACAACTCATCCAGAGAATATTCCAGATGAAGCTACTGTTTATGTTAATGATTTATCAAATCCTACAGCAATCAATGGTTACCGTGTTGGAAACGTTTGGTATAATGCAAATGGTGTTGAAATTGAAAATCCAAACGTTATTGCTTCACCAAATGGTATTGCACCATATTTAATTAATCCAAAAGAAGAATTAAATACAAAAGCTTTTGAGGATTATAAACCTCAAATAGTTGTTATGCCTCGTATTTCGTTCTCTTTCCCAATTTCTGACGAAGCTCTATTCTTTGCTCACTATGATATTTTATCAAAACGTCCTTCTTATTCAAATAGATTAAATCCTATTGAATACCTATATATTAGACAAATGAATGATGGTTTGTTAAATAATCCTAATTTGAAAACAGAAAAAACTATTGACTACGAATTAGGTTTCCAACAAAAATTAGGAAATACATCTGCATTAAAACTTTCTGCATTCTACCGCGAAATGCGTGATATGCAACAAGCTATTGCAGTTTATGGTGCTTATCCTGCAACTTACTACACATATGGCAACATTGACTTTGGAACAGTTAAAGGATTTGGTGTTAGTTATGATATGAGACGTACAGGAAACGTAACCTTAAGAGCTTCATATACATTACAATTTGCAAACGGAACAGGTTCTAGCTATTCATCTGGTGCAGCAATAGTAATGTCTGACAAGCCAAACTTAAGAACTACATTACCTTTAGATTTTGACCAAAGACATAATTTAGCAATAACTGTTGACTATAGATATGGAGGTAAAGTTTCTGGGCTTCCTTATAATGGACCAAAAATTGCTGGAAAAAGTATTTTAGCAAATACTGGTGTTAACTTTATTATAAACAGTGGTTCTGGTTCGCCTTACACAAAAAGGAATAGACCAAATAATGGTACTGTTGTAGGTACTTTAAATGGTTCGCGTAAACCTTGGCGTACTACAATAAATATGCGTTTAGATAGGGACTTTAGAATAAAATTATCTAATAAAAAAGAAGATGGTACTAAAGAAAAATATAGCGACTTAAACGTATATTTAGAAATATCTAACTTACTAAATACTAAGAATGTTCTTGGAGTTTATTCTTATACTGGTAACCCTGATGATGATGGATTCTTGAATTATGCAGACTATCAAACATCTATCAACACACAAAACGATGTTGAAGCATTTAGAAATTACTACTCAATGTATATTAATTCTCCTTATAATTATAGTACGCCAAGAACTATACGTTTAGGTGTTCAATTCGGTTTTTAATTATTAAATTTTAGATTATAAAAAATAGATATGAAAAATCTTAGAAAAATACTAATTTTAGCTGGTCTGATAGCAATTTCTAACATAATGCTAGCAGATAAATGGAAAGGTGAACCAAGACCGCCTCATAATACAGAAAATCAAAGAGCTGTTGCAGGTTGTGAACCAGCCAAAGTATCTACTGAAATAGCTATAAATAACGTTAGAACTCTAATCCATACTGGTGGAGATATGTGGTGGGATATTTTTGGAACAAGAAAAGCTGCTTACGAAGTTCCTGTAGGTAGTGGTTGTCATGCGTTATTTGCTGGAGCTATTTGGGTTGGTGGTAAAGATGCTAACGGTCAATTAAAACTTGCAGCACAGCGATTCCGTCAAGATGGTATTGACTATTGGCCTGGTCCACTTACAACAGACGGTTTAGCATATGTAAGTCCTGAAATTTGTACAAAATATGACAGGCATTTTGTAATTACAAAAGAAATGGTTAGAGAATTTAGAGAATGGTGGAAATGTACACAAAATCCAGAATGTGATGAGACTGCTGATTTCCCAAATTATCAAATTCCTGAAATTATATTAAATTGGCCCGCACACGGTCCTGAGGGTGGATATGCGCATAACTTAGCTCCATGGTGGGACGTTGATGGTGATGGAGTGTATAATCCATTAAATGGAGATTTCCCATATTATGAATTCCCAAGCGAAGGAATTACTAACGACCCAGATTGTCGTCGCCCACGCGGACAGGCATCTAGATTGTTTGGCGACCACACATTATGGTGGGTTTATAATGATAAAGGAAATATTCATACCGAAACTGGTGGTCCTGCAATTGGAATGGAATTTAGAGCTCAATATTTTGCTTTTACAACCAATGACGAGCTTAACGATATGACTTTTGCAAACTACAATATCATAAACCGCTCTACTTATATTTTAACAGACACATACTTCGGTGTTTGGACAGATGCTGACTTAGGTTATGCTAGAGATGACTATACTGGTTGCGATGTTCAACGCGGTTTGGGGTATATGTATAATGGAGATGACATGGACGAATCTGCAGATGGACAAACTGGATATGGTACTCAACCTCCAGCAATCGGAATTGACTTCTTCGAAGGTCCATACCAAGATCCAGATGGAAAAGATAACTCTACTTCTTATGACACTATTAATGGTGTTAAAATCTTAAATTGTAATAAAGGTGATATTATGAATGGTAATATCAACGGATTAAACTTCCAAGATGGTGAAGTTGACAATGAAAGATGGGGTATGAGACGTTTCTTATATTTCAATAATAATACTGGTGGTAACCCATACACACAAGACCCTCACACAGCACAAGAACACTATAACTACTTAACTGGATATTGGTTAGACAACTCTCCTCTTTGCTATGGAGGAACTGGACACAAATCAGGTGGTGGTGATCCAAATAAACCTACAAACTTTATGTTCCCTGGTAATCCAACAACTGACCCATGTGGTTGGGGATTAGGTGGTGTTCCACAAAACGCACCTTGGTCTGAAGAAACCGAAAGCAATCCACCAGATGACAGACGTTTTGTTCAATCAGCTGGACCTTTTACTCTAAAACCAGGAGCTATTAACGATATTACTATTGGTGCTGTTTACGCTAGAGCTGCTTCTGGAGGCCCATGGGCGTCAGTAGAAGCTGTTCGCAGAGCTGATGATAAAGCACAAATATTATTCGAAAATTGTTTCCGCGTACTTGACGGACCAGATGCTCCTGAATTAAAAATTATAGAATTAGACAAAAAACTTATTTTCCACATTTACAATAGACCTGGTAGCAATAACTACCTTGAAGCTTATGTAGAAAAAGACCCTGCTATTGTATGTCACCCTGATATTGTTCCTTGTGATGAATATTATCGCTTCCAAGGCTATCAAGTTTTCCAATATAGAGACAGATCAGTAAGTATTTCTGATAGATATAATAACGATAAAGTTAGAACAATATTCCAATGCGACATTAAAGACGATGTGGCTCAAATAGTAAACTATACTTGGTCTGACGAATTAAGAGCGAACATTCCTGTAGAAGAAGTTAACGGACAAAATGTAGGTATTAGACACACTTTTGTTGTTGATAAAGACATGTTTTCTACTGGAGATCCTAAATTAATAAATAATAGAGAATATTATTTTAGCGCTATTGCCTATAGTTATAACAATTCTTTACTCTATAACCAATCAATTCAAGAAACATTTAATGGACAAAAGAAACCATATTTAGCAGGTAGAAATAACATTAAGAAGTATGTTGCAATTCCTCATTTGAACCAACCAGAAAATGCCGGAACAATTATGCAAAGTGAATATGGTGAAGGTTTACAAATAACAATGTACGAAGGACATGGAAATGCAAACAATATAATTGAATTAACAGATGAAACTATTGATGAAATTATGAGTGGCTACCCATGGAAAGTTTCAAAAAGAGTTTACAAAAACGGAAAAGGTCCTATTAATGTAAAAGTTATTGATCCTCTTAATGTACCTGAAGGCACATATTATTTAAAATTTGACAAAGATGCTGTTACGCATGCCTTTGGTTTCATTGGTACAACAAAAGCTGAATTATCCCCAAGCAATTTTGAACCTTTTGGTTACACAATTACTTATGGTGATAAAGTAATTCAGTCTGATGTAGATGTAAAATACGGTATAGGTGATGAACAACTACTTATGGATTTAGGAATTTCTGTTACAATTGCTCAAGATAACTTTGCTCTTTTGCAAGACAAAAATACTTATCATAATGGATTTTTAGATGCAGAATTAATTTTCGAAGATGAAACTAAACCATGGTTAGTCTTCTTACCTGACGGTGATAATTTTGATGCATTTAACTGGATTAGATGTGGAAATTACACAAATCCACAAGATTTTGGTGATTGTATTGACAAATCTTATAATGATAAGGCTGAATATGATGATGATAAGCATTTTGGAAAAATTCTTGGTGGTACATGGGCTCCTTATTTCATGACTCATTCCGGACGATATGGTATATCTCTAAATGGCTCACATTCAAACATTAACGTTGGAAGAACAGAACCTCTGTCTAGTGTTGATATAGTTATTACTAGTGATAAATCAAAATGGACAAGAGCATGTGTTGTAGAAATGCATGAAAACGAATGGAAAGAAGATGATTGTGGTTTTTTCCAAGAAGTATTACCTTGGAGAAACTACTTATCAATAGGAAATGCTTTGAAATTCACATTAAGAAAATCTCCTTCTGTTGATAAAGAGGGTAACTCTCTTAATGATGGTACATATGGTTTAGGTTGGTTCCCTGGTTATGCAATAGACCATAGAACAGGTAGCCGATTAAATATTGTATTTGGAGAAGATTCATGGCTATCAGGCGACAATGGCAATGACATGATGTGGAATCCAACATTTGGCATTTATTCTGAAAGAGGTCCTATATTTGGAGGTAAACACTATATTTACATTTTAGGAACTAATCAACAAGCAAACGAAGTTAATAACTGTCCTGTATATGATTCATGTCAATGGTTTTACAATAAGTTGATAGAATATGAACAAACAGGTAACTCTACCCTTTTAAATAGAGCTTGGGCTTCAGCAATGTGGACAGCAATACCATTAGCAAATCCTAATTTTGATTTCTTAGCAACAGACGTTAGAATTAAACTTAGAGTAGGAACTCCATATCACAAAGGTATAAATCGCTTTGCAGTTGACAATCCTGTAAATGATAATCTTCCATATTTCTCATTTACAACAAATGACATTAAAACTATTAAAAATCACAACGAAACAGCTGTAGATGCTCTTGACTTAATTAGAGTAGTACCTAATCCATATTATGGTTCTACATATTACGAACATAACCAATTGGATAACTATGTGAGAATTACTAATTTACCACAACGTTGTGTAATTTCTATTTACAACTCTGCTGGTGTACTTGTCAGAAGATTAGATAAAGACAATACAGATCCATTCCTCGAATGGGATATGAAAAACACTTATGGCATTACTATAGCTAGTGGAGTATATATTGTACATATTGATGCACCTGGTATTGGAGAAAAAATTGTTAAATGGTTTGGTGCTTTACGTCCAATAGATTTGAATAATTTCTAAAATATTAAAATATAATAAATAAAGTAATATGAAAAATATATATTTAATATCAGTTCTGACAATTTTAGTAGCAGGTTTTTTAAATACTGCTGTATATGCAGGAAACGAACAACGTGCAGCATCTAACGGAGCTTCGGAATTACAAATTAATCCATGGGCGCGTAGTTCTGGTTGGGGAGACGCTAACGTAGCATGTGTTACAGGCGTTGAAGCAATGTATCAAAATATAGCAGGTCTAGCTATGACTCGCAGAACAGAATTAGTTTTCACTAATACACAATGGTTAGTAGGTTCGGGTGTAGTAATTAACAACGGTGGCTTTGCTACAAAAGTAGGTGAAACAGGTGTTCTTGGTTTGAGTGTTATGAATGTTAATTGGGGTGATATTGAAATAACCACAGATGCACTTCCAGAAGGTGGTGTTGGTTCTTATTCCCCAACTTATACAACAATAGGATTATCATATGCTCGTGAGTTCTCTAACAGTATATATGGTGGTGTTACAGTAAAATTGCTCAACGAAAGCATTTTTAACTTAAACGCTTCTGGCTTTGCAATTGACGCAGGAATACAATATGTTACAGGCGTTGGTAGAGATAAGGCTAGAAACAGAAATAGAGATAATCTTAAATTTGGTATTACCATGAAAAATGTGGGAAGTACAATGAAGTTTACCGGAGACGGTATGAGCTTTATGGGATTCTCTCAAAATGGTACAAATATGACTGTTGAAAATAGAAGCCAAGAATTTGAATTACCTGCATTAATTAAAATTGGATTCTCTTATTCAATAAGATTAGCAGCTAAAGTTGATGAATTTGACAATACTGTTAAGTCAGACCACAACTTAGTGATTGCTGCAAACTTCACAGCAAACTCTTATGAAAAAGACCAATTTCATGCTGGTTTAGAATATGGATTTAAAGATTTATTCTTCCTAAGAGGAGGTTACATGTATCAAAAAGGAATGTTAGATTCTAATCCTGATAACAGAACTACAGTATTTACAGGTCCAACTGCTGGTCTAACACTACAAGTTCCAATAAATAAAGAAAATAAATCTGTACTTGCTATTGATTACTCTTACAGATTTACAAATCCTTTCCGAGGTGTTCATACCTTCGGAGCTAGAGTAAGTTTGTAAAAATTTAAAAAATTTATAGTTAATAAAAAACCGACAAAAGTCGGTTTTTTTTATTTTAGACTAACATAAGGTTGAATTTTCTCTAAAGATTTTTTTGTCAACGCCTTTTGCGACAGTAACTCATCAAAACTTGTAATTTCTCCTTTAAATTCACGATAATTTAAAATAACTACGGTAATTTCTTTATCTATATATGGATGTGAAATTAACTCAGCATAATCAGCTTTGTTAATATTTATTTTCTTTATTTCACTTTCATCTAATATCAAATTAGCTTCAATGTTTTCATACAATTCATTTGAAATTCCATAAACTTCTTTAATCTGTTCTTTGGAAACAAAACCACCTAATTTTTCACGATAATTTACTATACGTTTTGAAAAAACCTCTCCAATTCCCCTTAATTTTTGAAATTCAAGAGCATCTGCAGAATTAATATAAACTTTAACTTCTCTATTTTCAGATTTAACTAAATCTTCCTTAACATTATCAGTTATTTTAATATAGTCTTTTACTCTATTAAAACACACACTATCAATAGAATACAATTTTAACAAATCATTTGCAGTATAAAACTTACCGCCCTTGTTACGATAATTAATAATGTTGTTGGCTTGATTATTTGAAAATCCTAAATTTTTCAAATCTGAATAACTTGCAGTATTTGGGTCGAAATTAAACAACATAATTTCAGAAGACTTATCAAATTTTTTGTAATAATTTTTAGAATAGCTTTTGTAAGAGTTTTTATAATTATATGATTTAGAAGACTCTATCTTAACGTAATCTTTAATAGCTTCATACTCTTCATCTGTAATACCATAAACTTTTTTCAAATCTTCAGGCTTCCAAAACTTATAACCTCTTTCTTGATATGAGATTATTCCATCAACTGTTTTACGCGATAAACCCATAAAAAGAAGTTCTTCTCTTGAAACTATATTAGGGTCGAAATCATATCTTTCTCCATTTTCTAAATCAGGTAAAGAATAGGCTAAAAATTCATCTATTTCAGTTTCATATTCAGTGAAGTCGAACTTTTTTGGTTTTGCGTAATTGTTAAAATAAATGCGTAAACCTATTATAATAAGCATAATAATAGCTAAAAATAAAATCCCATTAGTTTCTCGTTTTGAGAAATTAAAATACTCTTTTACAAATTTTGACCAAAAAGACTTCACTTTTTAAAGTTTTTAATATACTCAAAATAAGTTTTTGCTTCTTTTTTCATAACTGGTGCTAAAAGTAAAATAGCTATTAAATTAGGTATTGTCATAAATGAAATTACTGTGTCAACAAAATTCCACACCAAATCAATGCTCCATATACAGCCAAAAAATACAATTACACTAAAAACATAATAATAAGGTTTTATTGCTTTATCGCCCCACAAATATTGAATTGCCCTTGAACCATAATAAGCCCAAGCAATTATTGTTGAAAAAGCAAATAAAAACAACCCTACAGTTACAATATGTTTTGCAATCCAATCTAATCCTATCTTGCTAAATCCTCTTTCAAAACCCAATATTGTCATATTTACGCCTTCAGAATCATTTGCTGTCCATGCTCCAGTTACAACAATTACTAACGCCGTTAATGTACAAATAATAATTGTATCAACTAATGGTTCTAACGAAGCCACCAAACCCTCTTGCATAGGATGTTCTGTCTTTGCTGCTGCATGTGCCATAGGTGCAGACCCCTGACCAGCTTCATTTGAAAATAAACCTCGCTTAACGCCCATAGTTAATGTTTTAATAAAAGCTGCACCCGCAAATCCGCCTACTGCTGCTGTCCCTGTAAAAGCATCTGTTACAATCATTTTAAAAGCACCAGGAAGAGATTTGTAAAAAACTACAAGAACAATAATTGCAGACAAAAAGTAAAAAACAGCCATTATTGGTACCAATCTAACTGTTACCTCTGCTATTCTTTTTAACCCTCCAACAATTATTAGTAAAACCAAAAGAGCAATAATAATACCTGTTACATATTCAGGAATATTATAGCTTGAATGCATAGAGTCTGCAATAGAATGAGCTTGAGCTAAATTTCCCGTTCCAAAAGAACATAAAACAGCTGCAAAAGAAAAAATCAAAGCAAGATACTTTGCATATTTTCCTAATTTATCTTTAAGTCCATATTCCATGTAATACATAGGACCACCAGAAACAGAACCATCAGCATTTGTTACTCTATATTTTTGTGCTAAAGTACATTCTACTAACTTTATCATCATTCCAAGAAAACCAACTACCCAAAGCCAAAAGACAGCTCCTGGTCCTCCCCAATGAATTGCTAATGCCACACCAACAATATTACCCGTGCCGACTGTTGCAGACAAAGCTGTAGTTAATGCTTTAAAAGAAGAAACATCACCTTTTGTTTTTTTGGTTGAATATTTTCCTGATACAACTTTTAGAGCGTGCCTAAATTTAGATACTTGTAAAAACCTTAAATAAAAAGTGAAAAATAAACCTGTTGGAATTAATACCAATAAAATTGCATAACTCCCAACATATTCATTATAAGCCTCTAAAATCGAATTTACAAAATCCATAA
>DAONZU010000047.1:4254-17448 GCA_035406965.1 Bacteroidales bacterium | reverse complement strand
GCTTCTTGTTTTTCTGCAACCACTTCTGTTGCTTTAGCTAGTGCAGCATCGAAGTTATCAAAAATATTTTCTTCCCCTATTCTTTGGGCTATTTCTGATTTTTCTAATTCTTTACGAACATTTGGTTGCACACCAGATAATATAATTCTCTTATTTTTACTATGTAAAACTTTTATTGCTTCTCTAAAATTATGCACTCCTGTAGCGTCAATAAATGGCACATGTCGCATTCGAATAATCAAAACTTTTGTTGAAGATGCATGTCCTTTTAAAACTTCGCCATAATGTTTTGCTGCTCCGAAAAAGAAAGGTCCACTAATTTCATAGATTTCAATTCCTTTTGGCACATGTCCGTAGTTTTCAATCATTTCGCTTTCGTTTTCTTTCAAGATTGCTGCTTGTCCAGTGTCAGTCATACGTTTCATAAATAAGAATGCTGAAAGCACAACACCAATTTGAATAGCTACTGTTAAATCTACTAAAACTGTTAAAGTAAATGTTGTTAAAAGAATAATTATATCAAAAGCTGAACCTCGAAGAATTGCAACAAACGATCTCCATTCACTCATATTATAAGCTACTACAATTAATATCCCTGCAAGACAAGACATTGGTATTAGTTTAGCATATTTACCGAAGAATAATAAAATAAGCAATAAAACAACAGCATGAATCATTCCTGCTACAGGAGTTCTTCCACCATTTTTAACATTTGTTGCTGTTCTTGCAATTGCTCCTGTTGCTGGTATTCCGCCAAAAATTGGAGTTACAATATTTGCAATTCCTTGAGCAATAAGTTCTGTGTTACTTCTATGATTAGAACCTATCATACCATCTGCTACTACTGCCGACAATAAAGATTCTATAGCTCCAAGTAAGGCAATGGTAAATGCTGGTGCGAAATAATAACTAATATTTCCCCAATTAATACCCGGTATATCGATTGTAAAAGAGCCTTTAATATCGCCGAACAAAGTTTCAATTGTAGTTACAGGTAATTCAAAGAAATATACAACTAAAGTCATTAGTATTATTGCGACAAAAGAGCCTGGTATTTTATTAGTAATTCTACGGAACAATGTACTAATCAGGATAGTTGCTACAGTAATTGCTAGTGCTACAAAATTCACTGTACTATAATTTGTAAAATATGCTTCCCATTTTCCTAAAAAATCTGCTGGTACATTTGCTATTTCAAGTCCAAAAGCGTCTTTCATTTGAGTGGAAAAAATTATAAGTGCAATTCCAGAAGTAAATCCTACAATCAATGGATGTGGAATATATTTTAGCAATGCTCCTAACCGCAGCACACCAAAAATGACAAGCATAATCCCAGCTAATATTGTTGAAATCAACAATCCATCTATTCCATATTGTGTAACAATTCCAAATACTATAACGATAAAAGCACCTGTTGGACCTCCAATTTGCACTCTAGAACCACCTAAGAAAGAAATTATAAACCCTGCAATAATAGCAGTAACAATTCCTTTTTCGGGCGACACACCCGAAGCCACAGCAAAAGCAATTGCCAAAGGCAAAGCCACTACACCAACAATAATTCCTGCAAATACATCTTTTGATAATTGCTTTTTATCGTATCCTTGTTTTAATATCGAGAAAAATTTAGGACGGAAAATATTATTTTTCATATTCTAAGTAATTCTAAGATTTTAATTTTTTAGTGTGCAAAATTAGTCATAAAAAGTGTCAGAAACTAATTATTTAACATGTTTCATAATTATAATTACTGGCGTAATTCAAAGTTTTGTCCCAAATAAAGTCTTCTTACTTGTTCATCGTCTGCCAACTCTTGTGCAGTTCCACTTTTTAAAATATCTCCCTCGAAAAGTAAATAAGCTCTATCTGTAATACTTAAAGTTTCGTGTACATTATGGTCGGTAATTAGAACACCTATATTTCTATCTTTCAAGTGTCTCACAATGGTTTGAATATCTTCTACTGCAATTGGGTCAACTCCTGCAAAGGGTTCATCAAGTAAAAGGAATTTTGGGTCTATAGCTAAAGCTCTTGCAATTTCTGTCCTTCGGCGTTCGCCTCCCGAAAGTTGAAATCCTTTACTTTTCTTTATATGTGTAAGACCAAATTCCTCAAGAAGTTGATTAGTTTTGTATTGCTGTTCTTTACGCGATAATTTTGTCATTTCAAGAATTGCTCTTATATTATCCTGAACACTTAACTTTTGGAAAACAGATTCTTCTTGTGCAAGATAACCTATACCTAGTCTAGCTCGCTTGTAAATTGGTTCATTAGTAATTTCTATATCGTTAAGAAAAATTTTTCCTGATTTAGGTTTTATCAATCCTACAATCATATAGAAAGTAGTTGTTTTTCCGGCTCCATTAGGTCCTAATAATCCAACAATTTCGCCTTGTTTTACTTCTACACTCACACCTTTTACTACAGTGCGTTTTCCATATTGCTTTACTAATTCAGAAGTATGAAGTTTCATTTTAATATTTTTTACAAAAATATATAAAAATATCTGTTTTCAAATATATTATTTCTTTGGTCTGTAAAGTTCTTCTTTACTAAGTTTCTTTACCGAAGTTCCATTTTTCAAAACTTTGGAAATAAGATTATAAGGAGCAACAACAACTTCTTCTTTTAACTCAACACCTTCAATAATCTGGATATAATATGAATCTTGAATTCCTGTTTTCACATTTCTTTGTTCTACTTTTCCGTCTTTATACACAAAAACCACTTCTTGCAGTTCAGATTTATCTGTAGTTTTATTTTCTTGATTGTCTTTGTTTTCTTCTACATTGGTAGGAGTTTTCATATTTACAGAATCTACCCTTGTTGTAACTGCTGCTAATGGTAGTGAAATCACATCGTTCACAGTATTTGTATGAATATTTACGCTAGCCGACATTCCTGGTCTAAATGGATATTTATTATTTTCAGTAACTAAATCTGCGTAAGATTCGTTTAAGATTTTCACTTTTACTTTAAAGTTTGTAACTTGATTAATTGACACACCTGAAGAACTTGCCGAGTTTGCAATTTCTGTAACTACTCCTGCAAATTTTCTTTTAAGATATGCGTCAACTTCTATATCTGCTGAGTCGTTAAGTTTAATTTTTACAATATCGTTTTCATTTACATCAACAATAACTTCCATATCTTCAAGTTTGGCAATTCTCATCATTTCTGTTCCTGCCATCATTTCTGTACCAACAACCCTCTCGCCTACTTCAACATTTAGCAAAGAAACCGTGCCGTCCATAGGTGCAAATACCGAAGTTTTTCTTAAATTTTCTGTTGCTTCTTTAATTGATGCATTTGAACTCATGATTGAATACTTTGCTGCATTTACGCTAGCTTCAGCTGCACTTACATCTGCTAATCCCATTTGATAAGCTGCCAAAGAATTTTCAAACTCTGATTGTGAAATTACTCCTTGTTCATACAAAGTTTCGTTGCGTTGATGTGATAATTTTGTTTGTATAAATTGAGCTTTTACTTGTTCTAATCTTGCTTTTGAATTTTCTAAATTTGCATTTGCTGAATTACCTGCAGCAATAGTTCTTTCAAGTACAGATTCGTATAGGTCGGGTTTTATTTTTAGAATAAAATCGCCTTTTTTAACTTCACAGCCTTCTCTAACAGCAAGTTCAACAATTTCTCCCGAAACGTCAGGGCTTAATTTTATTTCCATTGCTGGCTGTATTTTTCCGCTAGCATTTACAATTTCTGTGATTGTACGTTTTTCAACAATTTCTGTACTTACCTCATATATGTCAGATGAACCAAAAAGACCTGCTTTTTTTGCAATTATCAGAACAATTATTAGTCCTATAATTCCGAAAATTATAATTCTTGTTCTTTTTTTCTTTGATTTTGATTTGTTCTTTCTCATTTTCGATTTTTAAAAATTAAAACTTAGTCCTCTATAAAAATCCAATATTTTTTGTTTAAAAATAAAATCATATTTTGATTTTAACATTTCTATCTGTGTGCGACTAACATTGTTTTTAGCAATATTATAGTCTGTAATATTTACTAATCCTTGCTCATACTTCTTTTGAGTATATTCAAAACTCAAATTACTTGCTTCGAAAGCTTTTTCGCTAGCATCAAATTTTTTCATTGCCGAAACAGCATCAGACCAAGCTTGTTGAATTTCTTTAAACAAATCTTTTTTTGCTTGATCAACTTGTAATTTTGCTTGTTCCAAATAAAGTTTTGAAGTATTTACTCCTGTTCGTGTTTGCAAACCATTAAAAATTGGGATATTCAAATAAAAACCTACAGAAGTTGAAGCATTATCTTTAATTTGGTCGAAAAAAGGTTTATTTACATAAGAATAATCAAAAGTATATTGATAAACATCTAATAAATTGCCAAGATTATCTGTTGCAAAACCCGAGAGCATTGGATTTCCAAGTTTTATTCCTTCAATAAGTTTTGTCAAGCTAGAATATCCTGAACCATAAGTAGCACTCATTGTTAAACGAGGATAAAAAGCTCCTTTTGAAATTTGTAAAGCTTTTTGAGAACTTAAATAATTTAGTTCTGCATATTTAACTTGTGGCAAATTATTTACAGCTTCATCAAAAATTTGTTCTGGACTAAGCAAAACAGACTCTCCTATCAATTTATCAACATCTGGTTTTTGAATTTCCATATTTGAAAAATCTTCATATTCTATCAACTGAGCCAAATTAAGCACAGCAAAATCATATTGATTTCTGTAATTTACCAAATTCAATTCTTCGTTTGCTAACTGAGCCTCGACATCATATTTTGATTGTATTGGCAAACTTCCAGAAGCCACAAGTTTTTCGGTACGTTCTAATTGTAATTCTGTAATTTCTTTTTGCTGTTCTGCAATCTCAACTAAATCAAGAGCATACAATACATTCAAATAAGCCGAAGCAACTGCCAACATCACATTGTTTTTTGTTTGCTCTAAACTTGCATTTCCTGCTTCTAAATCAATTTCTGCTTTTTTAATTGAATTATATTGCTGCAAACCACTGAAAAGAGTTACAGAAGAAGATATTTGAAAATTTGCAGAATGAAAATTATCTGTTGAAAATTGATAGGAATATGGATCAACATTACGTCCAAAAGTTAAATTTTCACTAGCTCCAACATTTAATCCAGGTAAAATTCCATATTTTGCTTTTTGTAAATTTATGTCGTGTATTTTGGAATTATATTCTTGAGATTTAATTTGAATATTATTATCTAAAGCATGTTGAATACACTTTTGTAAAGTCCATTTTTCCTGAGAAAATATACTCGCAGAAAAAAGCACTAAGATTAAAAGCAAAACATATTTTTTCATTAGCTAAGAAATATTTTGCTAAGGTATAAAAAAAACGAATACCATATTATTAATAAAAGATTAAAAAATATTTTTCTAACTTTTATTTATAAGCATTTAATAAATTTTCCATTTTTCCTGCAGAGTCATGCAAGCCACCTTCTCTATTTCTTACTATCCAAAGTTTTTTATGAGTTTCTATAAGCGATTTTAATTCATCGTATAGCTCTTTTCTTTTTACAGCAGGAATATTTTCGATTTTTTTCTCATCAGCCTCTAACCTAGCAACTCCAAGATGAGTAGCATGAATAGCCAATTTTGCTGCTAATTCAATTTCTTGAATAATAATTGTAGAATCTTTTGTGCTAGGTTTAGCAAGTTTTAAAATTTCTAAGGCATCAAGAATTTCTTTTTCGCAAACAATAAGTTCGTTTGCTTTCATATATTTAGCTTGGTAGTGCTTATCTATATTTCGTTTGTACAGATAATACATTAAATGAAAAATATTTGCATTTCCATTAGGAACTGTTGTTTTTTGGTCAACATATCCTAATTTTAAAATTGCTTTAGCAGTATTTTGAGTAGAGTCTTCAAAAACATAATGATTTAAAAGAAATTCCAAATTTTCTAAAGATTTTTTGGAATAATTCCAAGCATAAGCAGAACCCAACATAATTGCTGGCATAGAAATTGACAAAGGTTGCCAATGCCCATAGTCGCCCCAATTTGTAATTAAATAACCTTTTGCATTATGTGCTTTTCCTTTTAAAGCTGCATTTTTTAAATTTTCGAAACCATTTTTATTTCTACCTATTAATGAATTCCAGCACGATGTTCCTGGACAAACATAAAAATCTATGCCAGCATTAACAAATTTTGGCAAATGATTTCCTGATGAATAGCTGTCTTCGTAACCCCAGACTAAAGCTATCATGTTTTTTGGCAGTTTTGGAATTAACTCTGAATGATTAATAATAATATCTCCCCAAAATTGAGTAGTTTTTCCAAGTTTATTTACTTCAGCATTAAGTTTTTTCAAATAATCTAAATATACTTTTCCTTTGCCTTCTTTGTCGCAAACTGTTTTAGACCTTCCCAAACCTAATTCCATAGTTTCGTCGCAACCTATATTAAAATATTTGCTTGAAAAATTTGGTAAAAGCTCATTATATAATTCCGAAATTAGCTTAAAAGACTTTGGATTAGTTGGGTCAAGACTTGTTTTTTGACTTGGTCCCCAAATTGTTTGACAAGGCTCTGGACAATCTGCTAAATCAACATATTCATCATATTTTAGCCAATATTCTAAATGTCCAAAAGAATTTTGATTTGGAACAAGGTCAATATATCTTTGCTGGCAATATTTATCAAGTTCTTGAATTTCTTCTGCTGTTAAGGGGCTATATTTTTCCCAAACTTTTTTATGATTTTTGTATGCAAAAGTATGTTCTGTATAAAGTTGCAATTCGTTAATTTTCCAAGATGCTAGCAAATCAATTATATAATATAAGCTTTCCATTGTTGGCACTTTATTTCGACTAACATCAAGCATAAAACCTCTTCGTTCAAAATCGGGATAGTCTGAAATTACAATGCAAGGAAGTGCTTTATTTTCATATTTGCAATACTCTAAAAGTTGTAAAAAAGTTTGTTTTGCATAAAACAAAGAAGCCATATCTGCTCCTGATAAATTTATTGAAGTTTCGCTAATTTCTATTTTATACTCTTGATTATTCTTCAAGTTTTCATCAATTTCAAATTTTATTTCAGATATACCATGATAATATTTTACAAGTGGTAATTCGCCAACAAAATCTTTATCCTTATAAGCTTCAAAAAGTGTTGACAACCTAATAATATTAACAGCAGAAGTCTCTGAAGTTTGAAAATTATCTGTTATTTTTTTGGGTTCTGGTATTAAATATTTTTTATAATCGTTTGCAAAAGAAGTAAATACAAACACAGTTCCGATTAAGAGAAGTATAAATTTCATCATTTTATAAATTAATTTAGAATTAAGAATTTTGGATTTTGGATTTTGGATTTACGATTTTGGATTTCGGATTTTGGATTTATGATTTAATTCTCAATTATTCAATTATCAATTAGCAATTAGTCCTCGTCGTCGTCCTCTTCATCGCTAGGTTCGTCATATTTTTCCTCAAAATCGTCTTCATCATCTATTCCTATTACATCGCTCATATAATCTAGTTCAGCATATTTGTCAACAAATTCTTCCTTAACATCATTTTTTAAAATTCCGTCATCATCATAATCGTCGTCTGAATAAATAATTTCTCTCGCTTCGTCCAATGTCATTCTTACTAGATAATACTTATCGTCTGTTTCGAAAGGCAAAGCACTTACAAATCTACCTTCTTTATTTGTAAATTGAATTAAATGTTGACTAAATCCATTTGGATAAGTTAATTTTATTTGCTCTTGAATTTCCTTACTCAACTTTTCAAAATCTTGTATTACTTTCGGTTTATTGGTATTCATATCTTAATTTTTTTATAACTATAATTATCAATATTAATTTTGTGTAAATGTGATAAATTTTTTAATACTTCAAAAATAATTGAAAAAAAAATATAAATTTTTACACACAAACATATCTAACTGATATTCAGGAACTTATTTTAAGACTTTGAATATTTTTCAAGCATTTTAGACAAATCTGCACTAGTTATTTGATTTTCGCACATCAAAAAACAACAGTTTTTCCACTTAATAATTTTGTTTAAGTAAAATTTGATTAACAAAAAGCTTTTTTCTAGGCTAACAATTATTTTAAACTTGTCTTTTAAAATTTAAAAACTTTTCTTAATTTTAAAAAATTATAAAATATCATTATTAATTTTACTTTGTGGCACAAAAAATGTACTTATTAATAAATAAAACTCAAAATTATGTATAGAATATTTTTATCACTCATCATTGTTTTTGTTGCTCTAACAGGCTTTTCTCAAAATGATAGTATTGATTTTGACAAATTTAAGAAAGAATATCATAATTTTATTCGACAAGAAAAAGAGGCTTTTCAGCGATATAAAGAAGAACGCGATAAAGAATTTGCTGATTTTTTAAAGGCTGATTGGGAAAATTATCAACTTTTTATTGAAAATAAACCTATTGTAATTCCTGGTCCTGATAAAATTCCAAATTATAATGCAGCTTTGAATGCTTCTTCTTCAAAAAGATTAAAGCCAAAAGCTATAAATGAAGTAAAACCCACTATTGTTGATGAAAGTTCTTATCAATTAAAACCAATTCCTGCAATAATTACTTCAGATACTAAGAAAAATTATGATATGGTAAATTTGGACTACTACGGTAATAACATAGATTTTATTTATCACAAAAAATTAAAAGAAGCAACAATAAACGCAGTATCAGAATCGCAAATTGCGAACTTTTGGGCAGATGCTTGTAAATCAGACTATTACAACACTATAGAACAAATGCTTGAATACAAAAACTTAAATAATTTAAACGATTTTGCCTATATGAAATTGGCTGAAAAAATTTCTGAAAAAATTCACAGTAACAATAAAAACAACTCAAAACTACTAACTTGGTTTTTATTGGCAAAATCGGGATACAAACTAAAAGTTGGCTATAGTGGTAATTCCGTATATATTTTAGTTCCTTGTGTTAATGTAATTTATTCTTACTCATATTTTGTGCTTGAGAATTTAAAATATTATATTTTTGAAGAAGAAACTCAAGTAAAATCAATTTACACTTATCGTCAAGACTATCCAGAAGCAAACAAAATTATGAATTTCAATATATACAAAGCTCCTTTGTTAGGTCCTGAAAAATATATTAGAGAATTAGACTTTACCTATGAAAACAAGTCGTACAAATTTGATATTGCTTACAGTAAAAATCTAATTGAGTTTTATGATGATTATCCACAAGGCGAAATTCAAATATTTTTTAACGCTGGCGTATCAAGTTTTGTAAAAGAATCATTAGACCAAAATATAGAGCCAGCTATTGCAGAAATGACTGAAACAGAAGCTGCTAATTTTCTTTTAAATTTTGTTCAAACTGCCTTTGATTATCAAACCGACCAAGAACAATTTGGCTATGAAAAGTTCTTTTTTCCTGAAGAAATTTTTCATTATAAATACTGCGATTGCGAAGACAGATCTGTTTTTTATGCTTATTTAGTAAACGAATATTTACGTTTACCTGTGGCTGGATTAAATTACCCAGGACATATGGCTACAGCTGTTAGATTTACAGAAACTGTTAACGGAGTGTACTATCTTCTTGATAATGAAAGATTTGTAGTTTGCGACCCTACCTATATTAATGCTCCTATAGGTGCTTGCATGCCTAATTATTTAAAATCTGAAGTTACAATATTAAGATTAAAAAACTCACAAGTAGCTAATTCGGAGAGAAATATAATTTGGCAACAGCTAGCACAAAATGGTTATATACGCACAAATTATGAAAACGACATTATAAAAATTGATGATAACACTTGGTATGTTACTGGTTTAGTTGATTCATCGACAAATTTTGCAGGATTAAAACCAAAAATAATTGGAGACGAAGAAAAATTATTTTTTGCTAAGCTTGATAACAAAGGAAATATACTTTTTTTAGAAACAATTTCTGGTGATGGATTGCTTATGCCTATTGGTATTGCACATTCTAAATATGGAGTTTATATTTCTGGTTACTTCAGTAAAAACATAAAAGCAGGCGACCAAAAACTTGAAGCAACATATAATAAAGAATTATTTATGGCATGTTACGACCATGATCATAATTTGCAATGGCTTAGAGCTAGCGGAATAGTAAACGAAGTAGAAACTTCAAATATGTTTTTTGCAGTGAATATGGATAAAAAAGGAAACTTCATAAAAACTGAAAGTATAAGTGCTGAAAGTTTTGAAAATCAAAAGGCTATTGACCTTAGCAATCCAGATAATATAACATTATTTGTAAAATTTGATATGCCAAGTCCTGGACTTAAAGATTCTGAACTTTATAATAATCCAAGTTCATTTGAATTTGCTACAAATTTAAGAGATTTTACAAATGATTTGCTTTCTCAAAATTATAATAAAAATACTGCTCCTTTACTTGCTTTTTTAAAAATTTTACAAAATGGAGATATTTCTGTTACAGGAATTGAAATTTTAGCTGCTGCTTTGTCTATGAATCATGATTTTAAAGCCCTTGCACCTCAGTTATTTAATAGTTTAAAAGAAATTGAAAATATTTCTAGTAAAAATGGTATAATAAATTTGAATTTAAAAAATCCAGAAAACTTTGTGCTAGGGAATTTACATTTTGAAAAGAACTCACAATTTAGAGTCGTAAATTATAAAAGTGGAAATATTGAAATTATAGTAACCAAAGGCATTAGCTATAAGCCACATTTTAAAAACTATATTGTAAATTTCATAAAAATATTCAAAGCAAGCGATGATATAAACATTGACTATGATTTTGACAATGACAAAAAAAATCTAAACATTGAAAAACATTTATTAAAATAGTATTATATTTGAACAAAATTTTATTTAACATCTCATGAAAAAAATTATTAGTATTAGTCTAATTTTCCTCAGCCTCATATTGGTTAACACGGGTTGTCAAACGAAAATTTACACAAAAAAAGCTTTAAAAATGGAAGCTTTAGGTCAATATGCTGATGCGGCAGATATGTTTTATTATGCTGTTCAAGCAAAACGTACAAATGTTGAAGCTTTAGCAGGGCTTAAACGTTGTGGTCAAATGACTTTAAGTAAAAAACTATCGGAATTTAATCAAGCCTATAATGATAGTAAAAATAAAGAGGCTGTGTATTTTTATCAAGATGCAAAAGCATATTATGAAAAATTAAATGCAGTTGGGGTTTCATTAAATTTTCCTTCATTTTATGATGAATATTACCAAGAAGTTAAAGACACATATTTAGAAGACAGGTATTATGAAGGTTCAAAACTGCTTAGCGATGAACGTTTTTCTGAAGCGGAAACTATTTTTAAAGAAATACAAAAGTTACAAGCTAATTATAAAGACTCTAAGGATAAATTAATTGTTGCAGTTAACGAGCCTAAATATCGAGAAGGTTTACGTCTTATGGAGGCTAACCAATATAGAAAGGCTTATTATATTTTTGATGAAATAATAAATAATGCTGGTTCTTATAAAAGTTCTTATGATTTAAAATCAGAATGTTTAACAAAAGGCACAATCACTATAGCCATTGAAAAAATAAAAAATCAATCTGGCACTTCGGGAATTGATGCTCAATTAGAAAGCAAAATAATTAATAGAATACAGGCTGCAAACAATCCATTTATAAAATTAGTTGATACAAAAACTAGCTCGGCAATAAAATATCCAGATGCTAGACTTTATGTTGAAATTCCAAAATTTGTTTATAACAGAGGACAAAATAAAGAAGAAGAAAAAAGAGGTTATTTAAAGAAAACTATAAAAGTTTTGAATAAAGAAACTGATACTTATGAAACTAAAACTGAATATAGTAAAGTTGTTTATAAGGAATATGCTATGTCACGCTCTGTTGATATGAACATAAATTTCAGATTAATTGATGGAAAAACAAGTGTTATACATACTAGTTCTACTAAATCCAGCACAGCTTCTGATAATGTTCATTATGCTAAATATGATGGAGATTCTAAAAATTTAGTTCCAGGTTATTGGAAGAGTAGAACTTCAACAAATTCCGAAGATATTATAAAAGATAGTTCAAGAGAAGTTAGTGCATTGCAAGATCTTTTAAAAGCAAGAACACAAATTAAAGATTATAATACTTTATCAAATGAAGCACTTGATGAATGTGCAGCTGCTGTTACCAATGCAGTTCTTAGATATGTTAATAATAATTAAATGCTATTAATGAAAAATAAATTTATTGAAATGAAATTATTACAAACTATAGTATTATTGATGGTATTTACGCTTAGTGTTTCGTGTCAAACATTAAAAAAGCAAAAATTTCAAAAGACCCCCACTCCTGAATGGGTAAAAGTCAAACCTCAGCATCCTTCATATTATATAGGTGTAAGTTCTTCTCCAAAAAAAGGTTTTACTCCCGCTGATTATATGGCTAATGCACAACAACAAGCTCTAGGCGACTTAGCTTCTAATATCTCAACAAATATTGAAAGTTCATCAGTATTATCTGTTATTGAAACTAAATATCATATTGGAGAAAACTATTCTAAAGAAATAACAGCTTCAACTAGCCACCAATTAGAAGGTTATGAGCTTGTTGAAACTTGGGAAGATGAGAATTTTTATTGGGCTTATTATCGTTTGTCAAAATCTCATTACGCTAAAATTAGAGAAGAGAAAAAAATACAAAGTATTGAAGATGCTAAAAATAAATACTATCAAGCTACAGAACTTATGGGTCGTCAACTTCAATACAATGCTTTTCAATTTTATGCCGAAGCACTTGCTAGTTTAAAACCTTATCTTGGTGAAAGTACTATTACAGAAATATATGGAGAAGAAAAAGATTTAGGAAATACTATTTTTTCTGCTTTAGCTGATTTTGTTAACGACATTAATATAGTCTTTAAAAATAATGACATAAGTGTTAAAAAAGGCATTAAAGTAGATCCCGATGTTTTTAGTTTTTTAGTTACAGATAAAAATAATAATCCTATATCTGGAATACCTGTAAAAATTAGATTTTCTGGTGCAGGATTATTGCGTAATTCAGAAGTTTCAAGCACTGACGGTAAAGTATTTATTGCTATTGATAAAATTAAATCTAGTCCAAAAATTGAAACTTTGTCGATAAATCTTGATATGGTTGGACTTTCGAGAGTATCAAAAGATCCGGTAATTAAAAATTTAATTAAAAGTCTTCCTTCAAGCGAAAA
>DAONZU010000047.1:1935-4154 GCA_035406965.1 Bacteroidales bacterium | reverse complement strand
TATCAAAAGATCCGGTAATTAAAAATTTAATTAAAAGTCTTCCTTCAAGCGAAAAACAAATAAGAGTAAATGTAGAAAAGCCTGTTCTAAATATTCAGTCCGAAGAAAAATCTTTTGGACAATTACGCAAGGAAAATAAATTAAAATCAACTTTTGAAGGGCTATTAAGTAGCGAGTTTGTTGTGAATCCTAACTTAAAAAGTGATTTTAATATGACAATTACTAGTAACACTACAAAAAATGGTTATAATTATGGCGAAGCACAAGTAGTAATAAATTATACCATTGATATTTCTGACGACAGAGGTAATGTTGTTTATAGAAAATCTAGTTCTTCGGAATATTCTGCTGCCGACCATAATGCTGCTGATACTAAAGCTTATGTAGAACTCAGCAAATCTATTGAAAGAGTTATTGTAAGAGAAGTTATAAGTGCTGTAAATCAATAGATTATGTCGGTTTTAATGAGTTTTGCAATATTTCCAACTGATAAAGGAACTAGTGTTAGCGAATATGTAGCAAAAGTTGTAAAAATGGTTTCAAACTCAGGATTTGAGTACAAACTTACTGCAATGACTACTGTTGTTGAAACCGAAAATTTTGAACAAGCATTAGAGATTTTAAATAAATCATACAAAATTTTAGAACCAATTTCGGATAGAGTTTACTGCTCTGTAAATTTTGATATTCAAACCAACAAGCCTAATGGCAGAATAAAGACAAAAATAAATTCGGTGATTGATAAATTAGACAAAGAATAAAAATTTGTGCCTTTATAAAATGAAAAATATATTTGTTTTCATATTTCTATTTTTTTTCAGTTTTTGCTCTTTGGCACAGAATTATCCTTTAACCGAGCATCAACAAAACATAAATCCAAACTTAATTTATTCCGAAAATAATTTTACTTTACAAAAACCATTTACTGGAATAGAAAACAAAACTGTTGACAGTTTAATTTTTACACAAACTACAAGCAAATATAAAAATTGGTTTTTAAGAAAAATTTTTGACGAAAATCTTTTTGTGAAACAAGACGATAAATTTATTGTAATTTTAAATCCCCTACTAGACTTTAGACTTAATTACCAAAACAATACGCGAGGCTATCACAATACTCGTGGTGTTATGCTTAGTGGAAAGTTAGATTCAAAAATTTATTTTAATTCTTGTTTCACAGAATCTCAAGCTATTTTTCCTGAAAATATTAAAAAATATTTCGATGAATTTGGAGTTATTCCCGGATATGGAAGGATAAAACCTCTTTCTCGTTCAGGCGAATTTGATTTTGGTGCTGCTTATGGAAATATTGCTGTTAAAGCTTGTAAGTTTTTGGATATTAGTTTAGGCTATGATAAACTTTTTATTGGCGATGGCTATCGTTCTCTGATATTATCTGATTTTTCTGCACCAATGATGTATGCAAAAACTGCATTTAATTTTAAAAAATTTCAAATCAATAATATTTTTACTAAAGCTATAAATCCTAATTTCAATAATGTATTACAGCATGAAAATCCTGTAAGTCTGAACTCTAGATATCCTGCTAAATACGTATCTTTCAATACTTTAACATACAAGCCAACTAAAGCATGGCAAATTTCATTAATTGAAGCTTTAGTTTTAACGCAAAATATTGATGAGTGGAATTATCCTGCTTACATTCTCTTGCCTTTTGTTAGAACTACATTTATAAATTATAAAAAACAGCTTACAAATAATTTTGTTGGTGTAAATACAACTTGGCAAAACAAAAAAATTGGAATAATATATTCACAAATATTTATAGACAAAATTTCAAAATCTGACTTAATCGCTTCATTACAAATAGGTTACAAAAATTTTGATTTTTTAAAAGTTAAAAACTTATTTTTCCAAATTGAATATAATAGAGTTCCACGCGAAATGTATTTACACGCAAACAATGACTTGCATTATGGACATTACAATCAAGCTATTGCCCACCCTGCTGGTGCTGGGTTTAATGAAATTTTAGCTATTGCTGATTACAAGTTTAAAAGACTAGAAGTTTTAACAAAATCTGTTTTCTTAAAATATGCTACAATCAATTCAGAATATAACCAACAAAATATTTTTGATTATTCACTTTTATATAATGTTGATGCAAACACATTTACGAGAAATCCAATTTTAATTTCTGATTTCCAAATAATTTACAATTTGAATAATTCTTATAGGCTACAAATTTTTGCAGGAAT
>DAONZU010000047.1:0-1835 GCA_035406965.1 Bacteroidales bacterium | reverse complement strand
TCCAAATAATTTACAATTTGAATAATTCTTATAGGCTACAAATTTTTGCAGGAATTTCGAATCGAACAGATTTAACAACAAAAAATAGTACTAATTTCATTCAATGTGGATTAAGAACAGCTCTAAGAATAAATTATGATGATTTTTAAATGAAAAAAATTGTTTTAAATATTATTACTTTGTTCCTTGTATTTGCAGGCTTTTCGCAAAACTTGCCAATACTAGATCCATTCTCAATTCGCAATTATGAAAAGGAAAGTTTAGTCGATAATAAATTTCATTCTTCAATAAAATCATATTATTTTTCTGATTTTCAAAACTCAATATTAGATAGAGAAAAAGCACTTGTGTTCTATAAACATAATTTTAAAAATGCTAAAGAAAAAACACAATTTTATATAAGTCCAGAATTTGATATTGCGAATTTTCTTGCTCCAAGTGATAATAAAGTTTATGGAATAAATCCAAGTTTAGGTGCTTTGCTTGAATTTTCTTATGCTGACAAATTGGGAATTTCCTATAATTTTAATGCTTGGTATATTAGCAAAATGCCAAGTTATACTTTCAAAACTCTTGGGAATAGTACAATTTATCATGGTTTAGGAAAAAATATTTTAGAAAATCAAAAATTATTTCTTGAGAATAATTTAAAAATAACATATTCTCCTTACGATTTTTTAAGATTAGAATTAGGAAATGCTAAGAATTTTTATGGTGATGGTTATCGCTCACTTTTATTATCTGATTTTGCGTCAAATTATCCATATTTAAAATTAGAAACTTCATTTTTAACAGTAAAATATTCCTGCATTTGGGCTGTACACCAAGATTTGGGTAGAATTATTCCTGAAAATGGCAATTTAAAAACTGAAAATAAATTTGATGTATTCCATTACTTAGACTGGAAAATTGGAAATCATGTAAATCTTGGATTATTTGAAGCGATAATAACTTCTAAACAAAAGTTTTTCAATTTTGAATATTTAAATCCTATAATATTTTTCCGTCCTGTAGAGTTTTCATTAGGATCAGAAGATAATGCATTATTAGGTTTGAATTTGAAAGTTAAAATTAACAAAAATAATTTTATTTATTCTCAGTTTGTACTTGACGATATTATTGTTACTCAACTAATTAACGACATAAAACATAGTGTAAATCCTAATTATACTGGAGAATATGGCTGGTTTGCAAATAAATGGGCAACTCAGTTTGGTTTTAAATCTTATGATATTTTTAAATTAAAAAACTTGGATTTTTTCACTGAAATAAATATTGCTCGACCATATATTTATTCTCATGTACATACAAATCAAAATTATTCACACTTGTGGCAAGCATTAGCACATCCTTTGGGTGCAAATTTTGTTGAATCTGTTACAGGACTTACTTATTATGGCGAAAGATTTGTTATTGACACAAAATTAATGTTTGCTAAAATTGGAAAAGACTCTGTAAACTCACACTTTGGAAGCAATATTTTCCTTGCAACAATGGACGGTGCTCAGCCTTATCCTTACAGAGTAAACTCTTATGGAAACGTAATATTGCAAGGAAAATCAACTAACAACATAAGTTTTATTGTTGATTTTGCATACTCTTTATTAAAAGACAAAAATTTATTTGCAAATATTTCACTAATCTATAGAGCTGCGGATTACAACTTAGACAGTTCAAAGAATGAATTTTACATTTGTTTTGGAATAAAATCGAATTTATATAAGAAAAATTCTTGGCTTTACTGATAGTCAAAAAAAAAGGACATAGTAAAAATTTACAATGTCCTTTTTTAAAAAAATTGGCAGCGACCTACTCTTCCACAAATGCAGTACCAT
>DAONZU010000046.1:0-17460 GCA_035406965.1 Bacteroidales bacterium | reverse complement strand
TTTTGAGCTGCTTGTTTATAGTCAAACCAGAAGTAGCTATAATACAAAGCATCTGTGTTTAAGTCGATTTGACGCATAAAATGATAAAGTTCTGCTGGAGGCAATAGATACAATGTTTGATTGAAATTATTTGGAATTTCATTTTTAATTAAAATACCTTTAATTTCAAGATCATTATAATCTAAAGGACCTCTCCAGTCTAGAAAATTATAATTATCATAATCATCAAAATCAAACTCCCCATTTTCATACATGTTTGTAATAAAATTAGACTCTTCTTCAGTAACATCGGTATCATCAATAATAAAATCTATTGGCTGATAAGATTTTTTAGTGCTGATGTCACCAAAATCCACACTGTTTTTAGTTTCTTTTCCTAAAACTGTTAATGCCATTGAGTCTCGCACCCAAGCAACAAACTGTCTGTATTCGGAATTTGTTATTTCAGTTTCGTCCATCCAAAATCCTTGAACAGTAACTGTTTTGCTTTGTGCAGTCATTGAATAAGGGACATCTTGATCGCTAGGTCCCATTTGATAAGATCCAGGGGGAATGAACAACATTCCATAAGGATCTGGAGTGTACCATAGTTTTCTGTCTATACCTGTCAGTTCGCCACTTCCATAATAACGACAGCTACTTAGAGACACTATGATTACTGCGCTGATGATGAGTAGTTTTCTCATAATTATTTTATTTTAAGTAAGCGTTTCATTTATACGTAAAAAATTTTAAAAGGTTACAATCGTCTAACCCCTCTATGTCTTCCTGGTGTTTTATCCATAGATACATTAAAGCAATATCTTATCATCAACTCATGCGAAGTCAACATATTTGAACCAATTTTCATTAAGCTAATATCGCAACTATAAGCAAAACTTAGTCCATTAACTAAGTGAACACCTATCATTGGCACTATTGCATCACTATACCTATAAGATAAACCTCCCCAAAAAGATTTATTATATAATATTTTACCATTTATTTGAATTTCAGGGAAACCTGCTCCGTCAGATTGAATCATTGTTGTTCCAATCAAATCAAAAGAAGGATTTGGCAATGAATACTCATAGCCTCCTGTTAAATAAAAATGTCGTGCTATATAACTTGGATTATCAATATCATATTTAATTACTGGATTTAGTAAATGTGTTGATGATAATCCTACCCAAAATTTTTCTCCAACAAGTGTAGCTCCAAAGTTCATATCAAAAGCTGTTTTAGACTCCATATGCGGTATATTTGGGTCAATATAAACAGGTTGCCCAAGCAAAGACATGTAAGTTCTCCAGTCTCCATCAATAGATCGATTAATTATACCTACACCTACACCAATTCCTAACATTCCAAAGTCTAATTCAAGGCGATATGCAAGATTAGCATTTACATTCAAATCTTTTTGAAATCCGAGTGCATCTTGTTGGATATTTAAACCTACACCTAACATATTAACACTAGGAATAGGCATATCAAACAAGAATAAAGTAGTAACTGGACGTCCTTCTTCTTTAAAACCTACCCATTGTTGACGATGCAAACTAGTAACACACATAGCATTATTGCTACCAGCAGCACCTGGATTATATATATTTTGAGAATATTCAAACAAGCTAAAGTGTGGATCCGACTGAGCCAGTGAATAGTTAACAAAAACACTTCCCAAAAACATTATTAACAATAAAACTTTCCTCATATAATTCTTGTTTATCACTTTCAATACTTTAGTTAAGTAAATTTTATTAATTTGTAAATAAAATACATTTTTTTTATATCTCCAAATTTTATTAACATTTTTTTGTTAATTTAAAGAAAAATTGTTAATAACTTTAAAAACAAATCTAATATTTACTTTTATTCTAACCATTTTTTCTGTTTAAATTTTCATAAAACAAATCCCAAAAATAATAATTATTTCATTAAACAAACGTTTTTTTAATATTTTTTATTATTAAAAACATAAATATTTGCCATTTTTATCATAATTTTCATTTTATGTGCATAAATTTCTAATAAAACCGAGTAAAAATTATACTTTTTTACTTTGAGATATGATTGTTTTACAATCTTCCAAACTCATTGTTTCTGGATCATAAGTTTTTGGTATTCTATAATTTTTCTTCTCATACGAAATATAAGGTCCATATCTTCCTTTTAATATTGTTAAACCTGGCATTTCTTCAAATGTGCGATTAAAGACTTCTTTTTGTTGAGATTTTTTTTCTGTAATAATTTCAATAGCTCTCTCTTTATTAATGGTATAAGGGTCGTCTTGTTTTTTTAGACTATAAAACTTCCCGTTATTCTTTACATATGGTCCATATTTTCCTATAGCAACTATTAGATCATCTTCCTCATAAGTTCCTATATTTCGAGGAAGCTTAAATAAATCAAGGACTTCTTCAAGAGTAACACTCTCAATATTTTGATTTTTCCTCAAACTAGCATGTCGAGGTGGCTTCACTCCTTCAATAGAGGCATAAGGTCCATATTTACCTATTTTTAAAACAATAGGTAAACCTGTTTCAGGATGAATACCTATTTCTCTTTCCCATTTCGTTGTTTCTTTTTCTTTTAAACTGTCTTCAACTTGTTTTGAAAAATCTTCATAAAATTCAGCTAACATCTTATCCCAAGCAATTTTACCAACCGCAATTTTATCAAATTCTTCTTCGATTTTTGCAGTAAAATCATAACTTACTATATTATCGAAATGATTTGCCAAATAATCAGTTACAACAATTCCCATAGAAGTAGGAAATAGTTTATTGGTTTCGCCACCAAATTTTTCTACCTCCTCTTTCTTCTCTATTTTACCATCTTCTAAAACTAAATTAATTATACTTCTGGTTTTTGGACTACGATTTTCTTTTATAACATATTCTCTTTGTTGAATAGTAGAAATTGTTGGTGCATAAGTTGAAGGTCGTCCAATGCCTAGATCTTCCATTTTCTTAACTAAACTAGCCTCTGAATAACGATAAGGTGGTTGTTCAAACTTTTGATTTGCCTCAATTTTCGATACTATAGCTTTATCTCCCTTTTTTACATTAGGTAAAATTGACTGAGTTTCGTCAACATTCTCATCATCAGTAGATTCTATATATAATTTTAAAAAACCATCAAACACAACAACTTCACCATTTGCAACAAAGCTAATTGTGCCATTCGAGTTATTAAGTGTAATAATAGTTTTTTCTATTTGTGCATCTTGCATTTGAGAAGCTATTGTCCTTTTTCGGATTAAATCATAAAGTTTCTGTTCTTGCTTCGTACCTTCAATAGTCTCATTTCCAACAAACGTAGGTCTTATTGCTTCGTGTGCTTCTTGGGCTCCTTTTATTTTAGTGGTATATTTTCGCGTTTTAACATATTCTGCACCAAATGTGTCTTCTATCACTTTTTTTGAACTTCCTAATGCTAAATTTGACAAATTAACCGAATCTGTTCTCATATAAGTTATAAAACCATGTTCATACAAACTCTGGGCTAACTTCATAGTTTGCCCAACAGAATAACCTAATTTTCGACCTGCTTCTTGTTGTAAAGTCGATGTTGTAAAAGGAGGTGCTGGAGATTTCTTCCCAGGTTTTTTTACTATATCCGCAACAGCAAATTCTTCGGATTTACAAGTTTCTAAAAAGGCATTGGCTTCTTCTAAAGTTTTAAACCTTTTATTAAGCTCTGCCTTTATTGTATTTTTATCAACTTTAAATATACCTATTATTTTATAATAAGATTTTGATACAAAATCATTAATCTCACGTTCTCTTTCTACAATTAACTTTACTGCAACAGACTGAACTCTGCCTGCAGAAAGAGCTGGTTTAATTTTTTTCCAAAGTAAAGGTGATAAATTAAAACCTACCAACCTATCTAAAACTCGTCTAGCTTGCTGAGCATTTACAAGATTATCATCTATTTCTCTAGGATTTTTTATAGCTTTCTGAATAGCTTCTTTAGTAATTTCGTGAAAAACAATTCTCTTCACTTCATCTTTTTTAAGATTTAAAACTTTTTTCAAATGCCAAGATATTGCTTCTCCTTCTCGGTCTTCATCGGAAGCTAACCAAACCATTTTTGCATCAGCAACATGTTTTTTCAAATCGGCAACTACTTTTTTCTTATCAGCAGGGACTTCGTATTGTGGTATAAAACCATTCTCAATATCTATCCCTAAATTCTTTTTCGATAAATCTCTAATGTGTCCAAAGCTTGATTTAACAACGAAATCATCGCCCAAAAACTTCTTAATGGTTTTTGCCTTTGCAGGGGACTCAACTATAACTAAATTTGTACTCATTGAATTGTTAAAATTTTTGTGGGTAAAAATAAATAAAAACTATATACATATTAATAAAAATAAACTTAATTTTACACCATAAATTTTTAATATGATGAAAAACAAAAATGCAAAGGTAACATTTTCTAAAAAATTTACGAAAATTTTCCTAATTACTTTTTGGACAAGCATAGGAATTTTTATTATTGGGCTTTTTATCTACTTCTTCTTATTATCAAAAGGAGCTTTAGGATATATGCCCAGTTTTGAAGAATTGGAAAACCCAAAAGAAAATTTGGCTTCACGCATCTATTCGAGTGATTTAGTTTTGCTTGGGACATATTTTCGTGAAAATCGTTCAAACGTTTCATACGATAAACTTTCGCCACATTTGATTGATGCACTTATTGCTACAGAAGATATTAGATTTTATTCTCACAGTGGTATAGACTTTAAAGCCTTGCCTAGAGTATTTTCTGGAATTGTAACTGGTAATAAAAAAGGTGGAGGAAGTACTATTTCTCAACAATTAGCAAAAATGCTTTTCCCAAGAGAAGAAAGACTTTCAAAAATTAAAATGATAAATCGAAAATTTCAAGAATGGGTAATAGCTGTAAAACTTGAACGAAATTATACTAAAGAAGAAATTATTGAAATGTACTTTAACAAATTTGACTTTCTAAACTTAGCTGTCGGTATTGAATCTGCTTCAAGAGTTTATTTTGACACAATTCCCATTGATTTGTCTATTACACAAGCGGCTATGTTGGTAGGAATGGCAAAAAATCCAGCATTATACAATCCACTCAGACGACCAGAACAAACTCTAGAACGCCGTAATGTTGTATTAAACCAAATGCGAAAATATGGAAAAATTACAAGAGAAGAATACGACTCTCTAAAACAATGCCCTTTAGGTATTAGGTATCAAAAAGTTGATCATAATATAGGTTCTGCAACTTATTTTAGAGAATTTTTAAGAGGTTGGCTAAGTGCTACAAAACCTAATCCTGACGATTATATTGATCCAAGAGATTATATAGAAGACTCTATAAATTGGCATACAGACCCATCGTATGGATGGTGTAATAAAAATGTAAAACCTAATGGCGAAAATTATGATATTTATAGTGATGGACTTCAAATTTACACTACTATAGATAGTAGAATGCAAAAATACGCAGAAGAGGCTGTTAAAGAACATATTGGCGGAACTATTCAACCCGAATTTTTTAAAGATCAAAAGTATAACAAAAATTCTCCTTTTGCAAATGACTTAACAAAAGATCAGATAGAAAAAATAATGAACGCATCTATGCGTAGAAGTGAAAGATGGAGAGCTTTAAAGGCTAGCGGAATGAGTGAAGATTCTATAATTTTATCGTTTAGCAAACCCGAACAAATGAGAGTTTTTTCATGGAAAGGAGAAATCGATACTGTTATGACACCTTTAGACTCTATAAGATATTATAAAACATTTCTACGTGCCAGCTTTATGTCAATGGAACCAAAAACCGGATATGTTAGAGCTTATGTTGGAGGTATAGACCACAAACATTTTAAATTTGACCAAGTAACAAAATCTAGACGACAAGTAGGTTCTACAATAAAACCTTTTATTTATTGCTTAGCTATGCAAAATGGATACTCGCCTTGCACAAAAATTCCAAATGTTGAAGTTACATTCAAACTTCCCGAAGGTTCAGCAGAAGAATATTATACACCCCAATTTTCAACTTCAAAGTTAGATGGCGAAATGGTAAGTTTAAAAACAGGTTTAGCATTATCCTTAAATCAAATTTCTGCTTGGGTATTAAAACAGTTTTCACCCGAAGCTGTAGTTTCTGTTGCAAAAAAGTTAGGTGTAAATAGTCATATTGACCCTTATCCCTCAATTTGTGTAGGAGCTCCCGAGGTCTTATTAAGCGAAATGGTTGCAGCTTATGCTGCTTTTGCAAACGGAGGACTATACACTAAGCCCATTTATGTTACAAGAATTGAAGACCAAAATGGAAATGTTTTAGCTACTTTTGGACAAATTCAAGACCAAGCACTTAGCGAAGAAACTGCATATCTAATGATTGAATTAATGAAAGGTGTAGTAAATGAAGGTACAGGTTCTAGATTACGCTTTAGATATAACTTAAAATCTGAAATTGCTGGAAAAACAGGAACTACAAATAACAATTCTGATGGTTGGTTTATCGGAATAACTCCAGAATTAGTTAATGGTGCTTGGGTAGGTGGTGAAGAAAGAAGTATTAGATTTAGATATATGACTTTTGGACAAGGCGCTTCTTTAGCATTACCAATTTGGGGACTATATATGCAAAAAGTTTATGGCGACAAAAAACTACCTTATAGCAGTAATGCAACTTTTATTCGTCCAAACGAAGTCTCTGTAGAAACAGATTGTGCTGAATACGACAGAAACCATAAAAATATAAATTTCAACGAGTTATAAAAATATTTAAACAACAAAAAGCAAACTAACAAAAAAAAAGAGGCTATCCTAAGACAGCCTCTTTTCTTTTAAAATTTCGCGTATGAAAAAATTATTTTTTAACGTATTTTTTAACAAAATCTTTAATAATTGTTCTAAAATCAGGTTGTCCGATTTCTTGTAATTCATACTCTACTTTTGCAGTAGGTTTGTTAATTTTCACAACTCTTGATAAATCAATTGGAGTTGCAATTACTACTGTATCACAAGGTGTATTTGCAATAGTTTTTTCTAAGTCTGCTATTTGCTCTGCACCATAACCCATAGCTGGTAATAATTTACCAATTCCTGGATAAGTTTCAAAAGTTGTAGTTAGTTTACCAACAGTATAAGGACGTGGGTCAACATATTCGCCAGCACCGAATTTTTTAGCAGCTACAGTACCTGCACCAATAGTCATATTACCATGAGTTAGAGTTGGTCCGTCTTCAACTACTAATACTTTTTTACCTTTTATTAATTCTGGTTTATCAACCGAAATTGGAGAAGCAGCGTCAACAACTATAGCATTAGGATTAACTTTATTAATATTATCTCTAACTTCTTGAATACCTTCTGGAGAAGCTGTGTCAATTTTGTTAATAACAACAACATCTGCTAATCTCAAAGTGGTTTCGCCAGGATAGTAAGACAACTCATCTCCTGCTCTATGTGGGTCAACTACAGTAACCATCATATCTGTTTCATAAAAAGAGAAGTCGTTGTTACCACCGTCCCAAAGAATAACATCACAACCGTCTGGATCATTTTCAGCAGCTCTTAAGATTGCTTCATAATCCACACCTGAATAAATAACATTACCTCTAACTACGTGTGGTTCGTATTCTTCCATTTCTTCAATAGTACATTTGTGTTTTTTCAAATCTTCTACAGTAGCAAATCTTTGAACTTTTTGAGCATTCAAATCACCATAAGGCATTGGGTGACGAATAGCAACTACTTTTATACCCAATTCCATGAAAGCTTCAATAATTTTTCTTGAAGTTTGACTTTTACCACAACCAGTTCTAATAGCACCAACTGCAATTACGGGTTTTGTACTTTTTATTGAAGTGTCTTTAGGACCTAATAAAACAAAATTTGCACCAGCTGTATTAACCATTGCTGCAATATTCATAATATCTCTATATTCGATATCGCTATATGCAAAAACGCAATCGTCAACTTTATGTTCTTTAATCAATTTTTCAAGATCTTTTTGATCATAAATTGGAATTCCATTTGGGTATAAATCTTCACCTGCTAACTCTTTTGGATATTTTCTTCCTGCAATATCAGGAATTTGAGCTGCGGTAAAAGCTACCACATTGTAATTCGGATTGTGTCTATAATAGGTGTTAAAATTGTGGAAATCTCTTCCAGCTGCACCAATAATAATTACATTCTTTTTTGCCATAATTAATTTAGTTTTTAATAAAAATTAAACATTATTTTCAATTGCCACAAATATATAATTTTCAATCCAAAAAAAAGAATAGTTTTTGTTAGAAATAATGTGTTAAACAACATATTTTCGACAAACAGTACAAAAAACCTGAATTTTCTTACTCTATATTTATGGAATAATAAAATATTTGTATCAAAATAGTAAACAAAATAATAAAATTTAATTTATTGTTTTGTAATAAAAAAAAAAGTTGTATTTTTACGTTTTTAAATTTTTACAATTATGCAAATAAAAAAATCTAAAAAAGCTGACCTTGAATCAAGAAAATCAATGTTTTTCTTAGTTGGTTTAAGTTTAACATTAGCATTGTTGCTTTTAGTTTTTGAATGGACTTCAAGAGATGTTGTTGCTTCTTCATTAGGAAGTTTAGGTGGTAGCGACATTATCGAAGAAGAAATTGAAAGCACAGTACAAGAAGCCCCACCAGAAGAGCCAGAGCCAGAACCAGAACCAGAACCAGAAACTGTTATAGAAGAACTTACTGTTGTTGAAGACGACGTAAAAGTTGCTGATATTAACATCAATACAGAAGCAGACGAAAAAACACAAACAAGCACAAAAGTAGTTCAAGTTACCGAAGTCGAAATTGTTGAAGAAGAAATTGAACCTATTGCATTTGCTGTAGTTGAAACTAAACCTGAATATCCGGGTGGAGAAGCAGCACTACTAAAATATATCGCAGACAACACTGTATATCCACCAGTTGCTAAAGAAAATGGAATTCAAGGTAGAGTGTTTGTACAATTCGTAATAGATGTTACTGGCAGAGTTACAAAAGTTCAAGTTGCCAGAGGAGTTGACCCATATCTAGATACAGAAGCTGTAAGAGTAGTTAAAACACTACCAAAATGGACACCAGGTAAACAAAGAGGAAAAAGTGTGCCTGTAACTTATATAGTACCTATTAATTTTAAATTATATTAAAAATTACAAAAATATTTGTGCAGACCCTACCAAAAATGGTGGGGTCTTTTTATTAATATATGATAAATAAAAATTTTTACGTAAGCGAAGAAGAAGCAGTTTTAGTTGGAGTTGCCACTCAATATCAAACAAAAGAAGAAGTTCAAGAACATCTCGAAGAATTAGACTTTTTAGCTAAAACAGCAGGAGTAGTGCCAAAAAAATATTTCATTCAAAATTTAGATTTGCCTCATCAAAAAACTTATGTAAGAAGTGGAAAACTTTTAGAAATACTAGATTATATCACAGAAAATGAAATTAAATTAGTAATATTTGATGATGAACTATCCCCTACCCAACTTAGAAATATCGAAAATGTTTTACAAGTAAAAGTTTTAGACAGAACAAATTTAATACTAGATATTTTTGCACAAAGAGCCAGAACTTCACATGCAAAAGCACAAGTTGAATTAGCTCAATACCAATATATTTTACCTCGCCTAACCAGAATGTGGACTCACCTCGAAAGACAACGTGGTGGTATTGGCATGAGAGGACCTGGAGAAACTCAAATCGAAACAGATAGAAGAATAATTCTTGACAAAATTGCTAAACTAAAAGAAGAACTTAAATCTATTGATAAGCAATTTATTCAACAAAGAAAAAATAGAGGACAAATGATTAGAGTTGCTCTTGTTGGATATACTAATGTCGGCAAATCAACAATTATGAATCTTCTTAGTAAATCTGATGTTTTAGCCGAAAATAAACTTTTTGCAACCCTAGATACAACAGTTAGAAAAGTAGTTATCAATAATTTGCCATTTTTATTAAGCGACACTGTTGGATTTATTCGCAAATTGCCTCATAAATTAATAGAATCTTTCAAATCAACTCTAGATGAAGCAAAAGAATCAGACCTAATAATTCATGTTATTGATGTTTCGCACAAATCTTTTCAAGAACAAATTACTGTAGTTGATAATACCTTGAAAGAACTAAAAATAAACGACAAACCAATATTAATGGTTTTCAATAAAATAGACGCATTTGAATATTCTCCACAAGATGAATTTGATTTAACTCCAAAAACTAAAGAAAATTACTCTCTCGAAGATTTTAAAAATATGTACTTTGCAAAAACAAATAATCCAGCAGTATTTATTTCTGCAAAAAATAAAGAAAATATTGAAGAATTTAGAGAAGTACTTTTTAACCTTGTTAGAAATTTGCATTTTGAAAGATACCCATACAATACAATATAAAAGTTTTAAAAAACGGAGATTTTTAAAGAAAAACTAAAATATTTCAAAACTTTTTATTATTATTACAATTTATTATAAAAACTATTGAGATGAAACTTAATATTTTAGGCGGAAGAGGTAGTCTTTTAGACCAATTTGTTGCAGAAATTCGTGATTACCAAATTCAACAAGACAGAATGAGATTTAGAACAAATCTTATGCGTGTAGGAGAAATTATGGCTTACGAAATTAGTAAAAACCTAGAGTTTGTTGATGAAGAAGTTACAACTTCGCTAGGAATTGCTACAGTTCCAACTTTAAAACAACAACCAGTAATAAGCACAATATTACGAGCCGGACTACCTTTTCATCAAGGATTTGTAAATTATTTTGACCATGCTGACAATGCATTTGTTGCTGGATATAGAAAATATAATAAAAATGGAACTTTCGAAATAAAAATCGACTATATCACTGCTCCATCAATAGAAGACAGAGTTGTTATAATAAATGATCCTATGCTTGCAAGTGGTGGTAGTATTGAATTGGCTTATAAAGGCTTACTAAATTTCGGAAAGCCAAAACATGTACATGTAGCTACAGTTATTGCAAGTAAAGATGGATTGGACTATGTGGACAAAATACTTCCAAATAATATGATTACTGTCTGGACAGCTGCAGTTGATGACGAATTAACAGTAAAGTCATATATAGTCCCAGGATTAGGCGATGCTGGGGATTTGGCTTTCGGTCCTAAAATAAACTATTAAATTTTATTTTTACCATACCTATTTATATTAATGCAAAATCTTAAATGATTTTGTTAATTTTGCAAAGTTTTTAAAAATGACAAAGAATATGTATAGAACACATAATTGCGGCGAATTGCGTAGCAAAAACATTGGACAAAAAGTAAAACTAAGTGGTTGGGTTCAATTAAAAAGAGATAAAGGCGGAATGATTTGGATAGATTTACGCGACAGATATGGAATTACACAACTCGCTATAGAAGAGGCAAATACCTCTAAAGAAATTATCGAAACTATAGATAAAATAGGACGCGAATATGTAATAAGTGTTACTGGCGAAGTTATTGAAAGATATAGCAAAAACGACAAAATGCCAACAGGAGACATTGAAATAAAAGTTGAAGAAATCGAAATTCTTAACGAATCTGAAACGCCACCTTTTACAATTATTGACAATAGCGATGGCGGAGACGAACTTAGAATGAAATATCGCTATCTTGACATTAGACGAAATCCAGTAAAAAATGCACTTTTACTTCGCCACAAAATGGCTCAAGAAATAAGAAAATATCTTGACGAAAAAGATTTTATTGAAGTTGAAACTCCTGTTTTGATAAAATCAACTCCAGAAGGAGCTCGCGATTTTGTTGTTCCATCACGTATGCACCAAGGCGAGTTTTACGCTCTTCCACAATCGCCTCAAACTTTTAAGCAATTACTTATGGTTGCTGGAATGGACAAATATTTCCAAATTGTAAAATGCTTTAGAGACGAAGACTTGCGTGCCGACCGCCAACCAGAATTTACTCAAGTTGACTGCGAAATGTCTTTTGTGAACCAAAATGATATTATCGCAACTTTTGAAGCAATGACAAAACATCTATTCAAAACAATAAAAAATATTGATATAGATTACAATTTTCCACAAATGACCTATAAGGAAGCAATGGAAAAATACGGAAATGACAAGCCCGACATTAGATTTGGAATGACAATTACAGATATTACAAACCTAGTAAAAGGAAAAGATTTTGTTGTTTTCGACTCTGCCGAATATATAGGAGCTATAGCTCTTGAAAATGCAAGCGAATATTCTCGCAAACAAATTGATGCACTTACCGATTTTGTTAAAACTCCTCAAATTGGTGCCAAAGGATTAGTATATTGTAAATACAACACTGATGGAAGTTTTAAATCTTCTGTTGACAAATTTTTTAACGAAAACGATTGGACAAAGATAATCCTAGCCATGCAAGCAAAACAAGGAGATTTAATCTTGATAATTGCAGGCGAAAAAGATGCAAGTCTGCACGCTTTAAGCGAATTAAGATTAAAATTAGCTGATGAAAATGGTTTGCGTTCAAAAGATAATTTTGCTCCGCTTTGGGTTATAGAATTTCCTCTTTTAGAATATGATAAAGAAACTGATAGATTTTATGCAAAACATCACCCATTTACAGCACCTTTCGACGAAGATATAAAACTTTTTGACACAGCCCCAAGTAAAATTCGAGCTAAAGCATACGACCTCGTTATAAATGGAGTTGAAATCGGTGGTGGCTCAATCAGAATTTTTAATAAAGATTTACAAGCTTTAATGTTTAAAAATCTTGGATTTTCCGAAAAAGAAGCACAAGAACAATTTGGATTTTTAATGAACGCTTTTAAATATGGAGCACCACCTCACGGAGGAATTGCCTTAGGATTTGATAGATTAGTTTCTATGTTTGGAGGAAGCGATTCAATTAGAGATTATATAGCTTTCCCAAAAAATAATGCAGGAAGAGATGTGATGATAGAAAGCCCATCTACAATCTCTCAAGCTCAACTTGATGAATTAGGTTTAATTATTAAAAAATAAAACCTAAAATATTTTGTACCTTATTTACTCAAATTTCTATTGGAGATATTTTAATTTTCTATGCTTTTGTCTAAGTAATTTTATTATTTTTGTAATTCTATCAAAAAAAATTGATATGGCTAAGCAAAAAACTAAACATAATTTAAAACAGAAACCTTTACCACAGCAAGAAATTAAAAAAGCTACAAAAAATAATAAGCACAATTTATTTATTTTTTTAACAATTAGCATTTTTGCTTTTATTCTTTATGGGAATACCCTCTCACACGATTATGCTCTTGATGACGCAATTGTTATAACTGAAAATACATTTACGCAAAAAGGTTTAGCTGGAATTTCAGATATTTCAAAATATGACACATTTGTTGGTTTTTGGCTTACAAAAAATCCTAACAAAACTGCCGAACAAATTCAAGAAGAAAAAAAGCTAGTTGCTGGTGGACGTTACCGTCCCCTATCTTTAATTAGCTTTGCTATAGAAATAGAATTTTTTGGTAAAAATATTAAAAATGATGCAGGAAAAGTTTTGTACAAAGGAAATCCCTTTGTCAGCCATTTGGGTAATATTATTTTGTATTTACTAACTACTTATTTGCTATATCTAATTTTGGCAAAACTTTTCCCACCCGATGAAAATAAAAAATGGTATTTAAGTTTTCCTTTTATTGCTTCTTTGCTTTTTCTTGCACACCCTCTTCATACTGAGGCAGTTGCAAACATAAAAGGTAGAGACGAAATAATGACTTTGCTTGGTTCGCTTGGAACTTTGTGGTTTACTCTAAAATATTTAGATACTAAAAAAGCAAAATTTTTAATTTATTCTTCTCTTTCATTGTTTTTAGGATTATTATCAAAAGAAAACGCAATAACTTTTTTAGCAATAATCCCAATTACAGTTTATTATTTTACAAATCACAATTTAAAATCAAACTTTAAATCATTATTGCCTTTATTACTTGTTTCTGGAATATTTTTACTTATTCGTGGCTCTGTACTTGGAATGGGTACAGGCGAAAAACAAATTGCTCAAGAAATTATGAACAATCCATTTGTTGGAGCAAGTGTTGGAGAAAAATTTGCTACAATTTTCTTTACACTTTGGATATATATTAAACTTTTGTTTTTCCCTCACCCACTAACTTACGACTATTATCCTTGGCAAATAGAAATTATAAATTGGTCTAACCCAAAAGCATTTTTACCTTTGATTTTATATTTAGCATTAGGAATTTATGCTCTTTATGGATTGATTAAAAAGAAAGATATTTTTTCATATTCAATTTGGTTTTATTTAATTCCACTATCTGTTGTTTCAAATATATTTTTCCCAGTTGGAACATTTATGAACGAAAGATTTATTTTTATTTCATCAATAGGATTTTGCATTTTTATAGCAATTTTATTAACAAAATATTTAAACAAACTCATTAAAAACACACAAACTCATTCTTACTTTTTGGTATTAATTGCAGTTAGTATTTTAGGTTTATATTCGTTTAAAACCATTGATAGAAACAAAGCTTGGAAAAATGATTTAACACTTTTCACAACTGATGTTAAAACTTCTACAAACTCTGCAAAAAGTAATTGTTCTGCCGGAGGCAAACTTATTGAAGAAGCTCAAAAACCAATGTATAAAAACGATACAGCTACTCGCAACCAAATGCTAAATCAAGCCATAGTTTATTTAGAAAGAGCTTTAGAAATTTATCCCGAATATATTGATGCTATAAATCTTTTAGGCAATGCTCACTATGAATTGAATTATAATATTAACAAGGCTTTGTATAATTACGCTAAAATTTTAAAACTTAAACCATATCATACTATTGCATATGGAAATGCAAGAATTGTTTTACTAAACACCATTGGTTTATTAAATTCTCAAGCAACAGTTTCCACTCCAGATGATGTAATTGCAGGCTGTAACGAAGTTTTAAAAGCACACCCCGATTTTGGTGAAGCAAATCACATAATGGGAACTATGTATGGAAAATATAAAAATATGCTCGACTCTTCATTATTTTATCTAGAAAAAGCTAATCAATGTAATTTTAATAAAGATGCAGGTTTTTATCGTGATTTAGGTGTTGCATACGGAATGTCGGGGAAATTTAAACCTGCTCTTGACAATTTCCTCAAAGCTATGGAATTAGATCCAAACGACTATCAAACCTATATGAATATTGGAATTAGCTACCAACAACTTGGAGATATTGCCAATGCAAACAAATATTATTTAAAAGCTCAAGAATTTCAAAATATAAACAATAATCAATGATAAAAGATAAAAAAATAGTTGTCGTACTTCCCGCTTATAATGCTGAACTCACATTAGAAAGCACTTATAATGAAATTCCTTTCGACATTGTTGATGAAGTAATTTTAGTTGACGACAAATCTAAAGACAAAACTGTTGAAAAAGCTAAAGAACTTGGGATAAAACACATTTTTATTCACGACGAAAATAAAGGCTACGGAGCAAACCAAAAGACATGCTATAATAATGCTTTAAAATTAGGAGCAGATATTGTAATTATGCTTCACCCCGATTATCAATATACGCCAAAACTAATTCACTCAATGGCTTACCTTATTGCAAATGGTGTTTATCCTGTTGTTTTAGGCTCTAGAATTTTAGGAAAAGGTGCTTTAAAAGGTGGAATGCCAAAATACAAATACTTTTTCAACCGCATTTTGACTTTTAGCCAAAATATTTTAATGAATCAAAAACTTTCTGAATATCATACTGGTTTTAGAGCTTTTTCAGCCGATGTGCTAAAAAAAATAAATTATAATATTAATTCCGATGACTTTGTTTTTGATAATCAAATGTTAGCACAAATATTTTATGCTGGCTACGAAATTGCAGAAATCACTTGTCCTACAAAATATTTTGAAGAAGCCTCATCAATAAATTTTAAACGTAGTGTAAAATATGGCATGGGCGTTTTAACTACTTCATTAAAATATTTTTTCAACAAACTAAAACTTGCAAAATCCGATATTTTTAAATCAAGTGTTTTAGATGAATAATGCAAAGTTTAGATAAGATACTAGATATTAAATATCCTGTGATTTTAGCACCAATGTTTTTGGTTACTACGCCAAAAATGGTGAAAATTGCTTTAGATTGTGGTATTACTGGAGCAATTCCGGCAATGAATTTTCGCAAAGAAAACGAACTTAAAGCTACTATAGAAGATTTAAAAAAACATTCCGACAAAGCTTTTGGAATTAATCTTATTACAAATCGTTCAAACCAAAAATATAAAAAACAACTTAAAGCAATTTTAGAAGCAAAACCAGCTTTTGTAATTTCCTCGTTAGGAAATCCTAAAGAACTTATTACAGAAGCTCATAAAGTTGGAATTAAAGTGTTTTGCGATGTTGTTGACCTAAAGTTTGCTAAAAAAGTTGAAGACTTAGGTGCTGATGCAATAATTGCAGTAAACTCTTCGGCTGGTGGGCATAGCGGAATTATAGAAAGAGATGAACTAATAGGTCAACTTGTTGCTAATTGCCAAATTCCAATTATAAATGCGGGTGGTGTAAGTACAAATTCAGAATTAAATCATGTTATGTCTCTTGGAGCTGCAGGAGCTTCGGTAGGCACAATATTTATGGCATCTCATGAATGTCATATTTCTGACGACTACAAACAAGCATTAATTAAATATGGAAAAGACGATATTGTACTTACTCGCAAACTCTCAGGAGTTCCATCTAGCGTAATAAAAACAGAATATGTCAAAAAACTTGGAACTAAACCTAATATTTTAGAATTGTTAGTCAAAAACAATACTTTCTTAAAAAAATATGCAAAATATTTAATTACTAATTTAGGAATGAAAAAGTTAGAAAAAGCAGCTTTTTCGGCAACTTACAAAAACTTTTGGGTAGCAAGTAAAGCCATTGAAAACATTAAAGAAATACAAAATCTTAGTGTGATAATTGAAAAATTAGTACAAGCAAAATAAAATATTCAAATATTTTTCATAATTTTGACAGTTAATAAAAACTATTACGAAAAAACATAATCTCATGAAAAAACTACAAGTAATTTTTATCTTATTTTTTGTAGCATCTCTCAATATTTATGCTCAAAATTATGATGACCCACAAAACATTGATTTACAATATAATAGAGATGCTGAATATCCAGGTGGCATGAATAAATTTATTACCGACTTATGGAATAGCATGTCATATACCCAAGAAGCTATTGACGCACGTGTTGATGGCGAAATAACAATAAGTTTTGACGTTGAAGCAAATGGCGAAGTTAGCAAAGTTGATATAATTAGTGGTCTTGGAATGGGCATTGACGAAGAAGTTTCTAATGTTATAAAAACTATGAAATTTATTCCTGCTCAAATTAAAGGCAAAGCTGTTAAGATGAATCTCACTCTTACTGTTCCAATTAGAGTTGGTCCTAATTCGAGACTTAAAAAATAAAAAAAACGCAGGTTTT
>DAONZU010000045.1:0-17531 GCA_035406965.1 Bacteroidales bacterium | reverse complement strand
TATTTTAAAGTTTCGTTTTAAATTTTGGCAAAGTTAAAAAAATATCGGTTAAAATAGGAAATGAAATAGAAATGTTGTAGTTTTGTTTTGCAAATTAGATTTTAGATAACATAAAAAGCTATAACCATAAAAGAGTAATGAATTATGGCAAAAATTAACGTAAAAAATACTGAAATCACAATTATATCTATTGAGGAGAAAGATTACATTTCTCTTACCGATATGGCAAACGCGAAAGAAAGCGAAAGCCGTGCAGCAGATATTTTTAAAAACTGGTTAAGAAATCGTTATACACTTGAATTTTTGGGTACATGGGAACAAATACATAACCCAATTTTTAAAGTGGTGGAATTTGACCACTTTAAAATGCAAGCAGGATTACCATATAGCAATTCAGCAAATGAGTATTTTACAAGAAGTTGAAACTCGAAAATTATTAAAGTAAAAGAAGTTAAAATAGAAAATGAAATAAGAATGTTATACCTTTGTTATGGAAATTAAAAGTTGGCAACAAAAAACATTTGAGTAAACGATTGAAGTCAGATTGATTTTTATTATATTTGCAATATGAATACAAGAGATGTCATAATAAGTAAGATTTTGGAACTTTCGAGGGAAAAGTATACAGATGCTGAAATTTATTTGTACGGTTCTCATGCACGTGGAGACGCAAAACCTTTTTCTGATTGGGATTTATTAATTTTACTAAATTTAAAGGAAATTCCTTTTGCTTTAGAAACTAAAATAATGGATGAATTCTATGAAATCGAATTAGAAACAGGTGAGATTTTTTCTCCATTGATATACCCAAAAGAAGAATGGAATGTAAAATATAGACAAACTCCACTTTATGAAAATATTAAAAATGAATCAATTAGATTAATATGACAGGCGATAAAGACGACTTAGTAAAATATAGGATTAAAAGAGCTAAAGAAACATTAGAAGATGCAAAACTTTTTCTGTTTTCAGCGTTGTTGCAAAAAAAACAAATCACATCTGATTATCAAAAGAGTTAGCTGGTGTTGTAAAAAAGTGAGTGAAACAGGTGTAATTCGAGTATTTTGCATAATGAAAATAATTTACGAACATTATTTGTTTAATTCATACTAATGGTTTATTTTTGTTTTGTAAAATATACGTTAGCTACCATATTAGAAAAAATCGACAGTACAATATAAAAAAATGATATTAAACAAGTACCAGACATACGAACAAATTCAAAAACGGGGCTACTCATTGACAGCTAAAGTTGAAAATGAAGATGGAGAAGTTTTTTTTGCAAAATGGTTAAGTGGTATAAAACGAAATTCTCAACCAAGCAAAATCCTATTCGACAAACTTCGACATTTAAAGAAAGCTAGGCATTCAGCATTACCAAACATTGTTGAATACGAATGGGATGAAAGTAATGATGCTTATTGCATTATTTTTGAATACAAAAATGCTCAATCACTCGAAGAACGAATTTATGACATCAAGCCAACTTTCTTTCTAAAAGGAATGGAGCAAATTATCAACTGTCTTCAACAACTTCAACAAAATCATAGATTATCGCACGGAGATATAACCCCTGCAAATATATTAGTAGATGATAATCTAGATTTTTATTTGATTGACTTTGGCATTGCAGACATATCATCAACATTAAGTCAAGAACAAAACCTTGAAATTTTTGCCAAAGAATTTGCAGCACCTGAAAAATGGAATAGAAAAATACCAAAAGGATTTCCATACCAGTCTGATATTTATTCAATAGGCAAGGTAACTGAATGGTATTTTGCGCAAAAAAACCTTCCTGAATATCAAGACATTAAATTACTAATAGATAGTGCTTGCAGACAAGAGCCATCTAACAGAATTAACTATAACTCTTTGTCCGAATCCTTAAGAAGAATCACCTCAACTATTGTTTTCGACAACGAAAACATTGTTATGGTTTCTTATGCAAATAAACTGGATAAACTCGATAAACTAAGTAAACTTTTATTAAAAGAACTTAATGATAGTAAGTTTAAGCCAAGATTAGATATTAGCCCCAACAACAAAAAAAGTGAAACCATCTTCATAAATATTGCCACAAAAAGTTTTTATTGCGATGCTTTATGGTTGATTTATGACCAAGAATTGAAAATATTATCTTGCGACAATAAAGAATCACAACAACGATATGAATCAACAGTAAAAAAGGGAGCCATACTAAATTTACCTGTAAACTTCGTTGACAATTTAGGTTTTTATGATATCCAAAAACTAAACCTAACACCATTTTTAAAAAAAATACAGAAGAATAAGCAACAAGAAGGAGAATACAGAAAAGGCAAAATCGAAATCAACAAAGAACTTTTTTTTTTCAAAGAACTACTTGAAAAAGAGTTGAAAGTATTGGAAGAAAATTCACTCAGATTAAGATATGATTCTTTTGAAAAGAAAGGAGACTTTGAAATTTGGTTCAAAATTCAAGAGAATGAAAAGTATTCCAAAAACGGACATATATTTTCTCACATTGATAAAGCGACACCTCCAAACCCAGAAGAGTTTGAATACATTTTGAGCCAAACCGCTGACAATAAGCAAATGAAAGAGCCCTTGAAATTTTCGGGTGTTGCTTTTGACTTTAATACAAAAAATAGAGTATTAAAATTCAAAGATTGTGAGCGTTTAGACTTTGAGAAAATACCAAAAAACGGGTATCTCTTTGAGAATATAAGCAAACAAGAAGAAGAAAAAAAACGTCAACAGGAAGCAATAAGAAAAGTTGAGCATAATGAAGTTCAAAACAGAGATTTAATTCATTTCTTATTTAACCCAACAGACTTGCAGGGAAAATATATAGAGCAATATAAACTTGAAAAAGTTTTTCAAACAGACAAAGAAGGAGCTAAATTTACTTATAGTTCAAACCAAACTAGAGCAATTTTCAATGCAATTCAAAGAGAGCCATTAACTGTAATACAAGGTCCGCCTGGAACAGGGAAGACCACAGTAATTACAGAAATTGTATTTCAAATATTAAATAAAAATCCTGATGCAAAAATTCTCATTACATCACAGACAAATAATGCTGTTGACAATGTATTGGATAACCTTTTAGAAAAAGAAATTCCAATTGTTCGTTTGAGTGGAGTAAGAAAACCTAAACAATCTTTAATAAAGCACACCCTAGAACGAAAAATTGAAGGTTGGAAAGAAGAAGTTAAGAAAAAAGCTCAGAACGAATGGAGAAAAGTGGAAAACAATTTTCTTCAAAAAATTGAAAAAGAAGAAGAAAATGTATTACTCAAATCAATAGTTAACATTCTGATTGATAAAAAAGATTGGAAAACACAAAAAGCACAAATAGAGAAACTCGAACACATCAAAGGATTTGAAAACATAAAAAAATCACTTCAAAATCAAAACACCTTACTTAATGCTCTTGACAAACAAACTAATTGCGGAATTTTATCTTTTTTCAATAAACGACAAATTCAAATTGATTGGTATGCAGCTATAAGTTCATTAGATGAGAATAGCTCGGTAAATCAAAAACTGATTGATAGTATTAGAGTTATTGGAGCAACAACAAATCATATCGCATCAAAAAAATATACTAAGTACAACTTCGAGTTTGATTATGTGATAATGGATGAGAGTGGAAAGGCAACAACCGCAGAAGCATTAATTCCAATTGTTTTAGCTGAAAAATTGATTTTAGTTGGAGATCACAGACAATTAAGACCAATGCTAACAGCAAACCGAGAAGTTGAAAAATGGCTAAGAAATAAATATAAATCAGATTCAGATGATTTTGACAGTTGGGATGATTACTTCAATCGCCCAAGTATTTTTGAGCAAGTCATTACTCGAATAGATGAAGATTTCAAAAGCCAACTTGAAGAGTGTAGAAGAATGCCCAAAGATGCTGTTCTACTTACTTCTAAGTGTTTCTATGAGCCATATAACGAACGAATTAAGCCTATTCAGAGAACTAAAGACAAAGAACATAACCTTGACCTTAAAGTAGACAACTCTATTATATTTTTAGATATTGGCAATTCTCACAAAAGCGAAATTGATGGTAGTGGTTCGTCTCGAAATAAATTAAGTGCAAGTTATATTCCAAAATTGCTTTTGGAGCTAGATAAGTTTGAGAAAGTTAAAGACTATTCAATCGGTATCATTACAGGCTATACAGCACAGTTAAGAGAAATAAAAAAAATTGTTAGAAAAGAGCTTTATAATAAGCAACTTAAAAGAATTAAAACTACCGATATAGCTATTTCAGTAGTTGACAAATTTCAAGGCTTAGAAAAGGATATTATCATTTTTGATTTAGTTAGAAGCCTGCAAAACACGTTAGGATTTTTAGCTAATGCAAACAGAATAAATGTAGCACTTTCAAGACATAAAAAACTACTCATTATCATTGGAAATTTTGATTGGCTTGTGCAAGTAAAGTCTAATTCAACCAATGGTTTTGCTCATTCAATTCCCCCACTTCAAAAATATTTAAAAATGATAAAAAAAGAATGGATTGTGAAAAACATTCAACAAATATTCTAATGGAAATACAAGAAATACATCAAAAACTTGAAAAGCAATGTGCTAGTGATTATAGAATTAACGAAATAATTCCATTTGCATATCCATTTAGACGTATTCGGATTAATGCAACTGTTAACAAATCACCCGAAAAATCAATACAGCAAATTTACTCTGTTTTGCTCAAAACAATTTTGGAAGGATATACAAAAGAAGATGAACTGATAAAATTTTTGGGATTACATAAAGAAGATTTTATTTTGCGTGAACTCTATTTTTTAAGAGAAAGGGGCTTTGCAGATTTGACATCTGGAAATTGGATTGTTACGGACCAAGGTAAAAATTTTATAAAAGACAACTCGATACTTAAAATCCTTGAAGAAGAAGAATTTGAGTTCTTATTTGATACAGTTTCAAATGAAATAGTATCAAAAGACTTCAGACTAATTTCTCATAGTGGCATTGAAAATAAACTTACATCTGAATTTGAATTTGACCATAAGAGTCCTGATATTTTAAACGATAAAAACGAACAGTTGTCTGATATTTACAAACGACAAAATAATGGAAAGGCATATCTTGTTGACTATGACAAAAATAAAATTCTTTTTGATAAAAAAGAGTTTAACGATTATTATCTAATTGAATACATTCCATGCAAAGGCAAAGAGAATGATCTTGAACCTTTTATCGAAGTAAGAAATTTTGACAAAGAAATAACTCTTGATAAACGCATAACAAAGGTTATGTCGAAGAAATACCCTGCAATACTCTACCAATTTTCTAATTCAGAAAGAACCGCATTTGCTAAAATTGAAGAATATGACTTTGAAATTTTAGAAGATTTCCAAACCAAAGAAACACCTCAAACCAACATTTTAACCACAGAAACTCTTTCTGTATGGGAAACACAAGCAAAGTTTGAAGAAGCACTAAAGACTGTTAAAAATAAAATTCTGATTGAGAGTCCTTGGATCAAGAAAGCAACCTTGAATTACATTCAACCAATCGAAAATGCTTTAAAAAAAGGAATTGTAATCATCATTCTATATGGCATTGAAAGTAATGACGAACACCATTTAGTAACTATTAAAAAACTTAATGAGCTTGAAAGAAAATACAATAAGAATTTTCACTTAATTCACTTGCCAACACACTTTCAAAATAAAAAAAACTACCAAATGACAGGAACTCATAGAAAACTTGTTATCAAAGATGACGACTATTACATACAAGGAAGTTTTAACTTTTTGTCATTTAACAAAAAAGAAGGTCAAAAGATAGCAAACGAAGAAAGTATATTAATTAACAACAAAGTGACTGACAAATGGAAAACGGTATTTAGAGAATATGAATTAGATGACAAAATACTTGACAGTAAACAGAAATACAATGGCTAACATCACCTATACAAGCAGGGGTTTTCATACTTAGTAGGACAGGAAAGTAATAAATTAAAGTTCTGTTTTTCGTTAGAAGTTAATTAGTTAAAATCCCTGATTACACATAGCTACAAACCATTCACCATCCATTTTTATAAAACTTCAAACCTATTGCTACATTTGCTAGATGAATGTACGATTGAAAAAATAACATGCGATTTTTTGTTTTGTGTTTAAGAATGTTGTATATTTGTTATGTAAATTAAACGTTAGTAACAATAAATATGAAAAAAACATTAATTACCTTACTTTTATCTATTCTATTTTTAAAATCTATTGCTCAAGAACTTGAACTAAAAAAGAAATGGAGTTTAGGATTTTCATATACTCCAAACATTTCCTATTTATATAATCCAACAGTATATTTTGGTGGTCAAGTTCCTACAGGATACGGTTACCAGTCAAAGAAATCTGCAAGAGACCTTCCTATATTTGAGTTTATGAATTTTGGGATAAGAATTTCTGCTGTATTAAATGAAAAGAATGAGATAGAAACAGGAGTAATTTTAAGTAATAAAGATTATTATTCTCCACAAGGATTGATACATGATGAAATGCCATTTGCGCGTTTTAAACCTAGAGCATATTTTATAGACGTTCCGCTAATCTATAAACACAACATATCTAAAATTGGCAACTATAATTTGAATTTAATAGGTGGTGTTATAGGAAGTGTTCCATTGTATAAACACATTGATTTTCCAGGTGAACTTTATCTTTATGCAACTGATGGTAATGAGTTTGCATTGACACAAAATTTAGACTTTTATCCACTTTGCATGAATTTTAATCTAGGTCTTAGGCTTCTCAAAAATAAAATCAATAATATTCAATTTGAGTTTGGTCCTGTTTTTCAATCTGCTATTATGCCATTTAGTCGAAAAATTGAAGGAAACATAATCAAAGTAAGAGGAAACCACGAACTAGTTGTTTCTAACCCTGAAAAAGGTTATATGCCGTGTTTCATTGGCTTTGATTTAATTCTACGTTTTAATTTTTTTGATTTAACCAAATATAAATAAGATTTGCCAACAACATCTATATTTAATAGCTGGTTTTAATTTTTTAAATAAATTTTTAAAGTGCGAAGTAAAACCTATTACTACATTTTCCAGCTAAATATACGCATACGATTTTTTTTACACTAACGCTTGTAACTTAAAAAATTTATGTACATTTGCGTGTTATATAAAAATTAAAAATTACTGAAATGAAAAAAATTATTATCCTTTTTGTAACCATTAGCTTTACCTTAATGACAAGTTGTATATCTATGAAAACTGTTGTTGATGAATCAGCTATTAAGGAACCATATAAAAACCCTCTAATTGTAATTTTATACGATAAATATAATACTAAAAAATTTTCTGAAAAACTAAAAACTAATATGGAATTACAATTTAGAAATGCAAATATAAAAGTTGAATTTATTTTTTCTGATTTAAAAAGTAGTGATGAGCTAACCCTCAATCAAAATGATGATTTAAATACAAAGATTAACAATGCTATTAATAATGATCAAAAAGACATTGTTTTTATTTTAAAGCCAGCTTCTATAACATATCAAAATAATGCTAAATTTGTTAATTATAGTTTAACTGGAATTGATGTTGTTACACAAAAAGAAGTTTGGAAGGCTAGGTTTAACACAAGTAGTTCATTTGAAACAAACGGATTGGCAAAAAAAGCTGCACAGAAAATTTTAGAAAGATTAAAAACAGATAAAGTATTATAAGCAACTTTAAGCCTGAACTGGCGGTTAAAAAATAAAAATCCATAAATTTTCACAACATTCCACTTTACAAACTTTAAACTCAATTGCCCCTTCCACAAATTAATTTTTAGTGAATAAAAAAAACGAGGTGAAAATTGAAATTATATAAAAATGTTGTATATTTGAAGTTTTAAATATATACTATCACCAAATATAAAAGATGAGACCAAACATAAACAAGTCAAGTTACAAAGGATAAAATAAAAAATCTAATTATATTTGCTTTAAAGACATATTTGAATGGATAAGAATCAAATAAATATAAAACTCAATAATATTAGATCAATCAAAGATGCTAATATTATTTTGGATGGAATTACGGTAATAGCAGGAGAAAATGGAAGTGGTAAGAGTACAATTTCAAAACTAACATATCATTTATTCAGCACTTCAATTGATTTTGATAAAATAGTTGATAAAAATCTTCAGGATGAATTAAGACAGATTTATAGAACACTAGATCAATTGTCAAGAGACCTTTCTTATTTTATTGATAAAGATGAATATTTAAAAATTAGAAATTCTTTTAGAAACATTTATAGGAACGAAAGTCAATTAAGTGTTTTCGAAGAGGATAATGTCATATTCTCAGCTATTGATTATTTAATTGACATGTTTTCTAATGAGAAAAAAATTCCACAAAACAAACCGCAAATTTCTTGGCGATTAGAGAGAATTAGAATGATACTGGGAGATTCTTTCCTTTCTGCAAAAGACGAAAAATCAGATATAACAACACTTTTAATTAATTTAAAAAGCGTTATTAATAAAAATTTCAATAATTCATTAAAATATAAGGAAAACAGACCTTTATCTATTTTAGATGAAAAATTAGTTGAAGCATTTTATGACTCTCCATTACCCAATTCTTTTAATATTTTTGAATATGGAGTACCTATAATAGATAGACAAAATAACAAGCTATTACCCATACACACTATCCAAAAAGTAGCGTATATTGATACTCCTATGATACTTGGCATTGACTTCTATGCTGAAAGAGCACATTGGGAAGATATAAATGAGATAATAACCAAAAAACAATCTTATAAATCAAACTCTGAATTAGAATCCATTTTTAGAAAAGAAATATTAAAGGGAGATGTAAATTTTGAAGATAAAGAGATAACAAGTAAGACATTTACATACAAAAGAGAAGATGGCAAAGAATTTGATTTATTGGAATGTGCAACAGGCTTAAAATCATTTAGCTTACTTCAATTACTTTATAAGAATGGTTTTCTGAGCAATAAAACTTTGTTGATAATTGATGAACCAGAGGTTCACCTTCATCCACAATGGGTTGTTGAATATGCTAGATTAGTGGTTCTTCTAAATAAACATTTGGGAGTTAAATTTCTTTTAGCAAGTCATCATCCAGACATGATTAGTGCGATTAAATATATTTCTGAGAAAGAGAACACAAGTGGAAACTTACACTTTTATTTAGCAAACCAATATCTAAATTCATTTACATATAACTATAAAGACCTAGGTGTGGAAATCGAAGATATTTTCTCATCATTTAATATTGCATTAGAAAGAATTGATTCATATGGACAATCAGAATAATTTGACTTATTGTAAAGAAACTACAGAGAATCATCAAATTGCATTAAATTATAGTGATTGCATCCAAAAAATTGATTCTGTTTGTATAAAAGAGGGTGCTAAACGAACTTGTTTTACAAACGAAATTTGTCTTAATCTTGATGATTACGAAGTGAATAATGCTAAAAGGAATAGAACAGATAATCAAAAAACCATGGATTTTTGTTTTGGAGTAAAAACACCAAATAATAAGAAAAAAATAGTTTTAGTAGAGCTAAGATTAAAGTATACAAATTGGAGGAATCTTAGGAAAAATGAACTTGATGAAAAAATCAGTCATTCTAAGATTATTTTAGGTCAATCTCCAGTAATTCTAAATCACTTTTACTTTATCTTTTCATCACAAATAAAGAATCAAGCTCAAAATTATCTGAGAAGATTGTATTCAAATAAAAATACTGTTTCTGGCATTGACCTTAATGACTTGAAAAAAATTTACTTCTAATAAAACGCCAGCTGGTAACAAAAACTATATGTCAATTGAGGTTTCGATGCGAACAACAAAGTTCGCAACCCACAACAACAACAGCATCGAGGTTCGATAGAAAAGCATCACGCAATCAGCCACTACTCATACAATTTACCGTTCTCCATCCATTTTTTATAAAACTTCAAACATATTGTTATGTTTGCCAACTGGATGTACGTGTATGTTTTTTTACACCAATGCTTGTATCTTAAAAAATTTATATACATTTGCGTGTTATATAAATTTTAGAAAGATTGAAAACAGATAAAGTAATATAAGTAACTTTAAGCCATTAACTGGCAGTTAAAAGTTACGGTTTCCTACATATAAAACAGCTAAAAATCCAAATAATTTTAAACCAAAAAACACTTTACAAACCTTTGACTTTATAGACTTTTAACTGAACTTATTGTATTTTCTAACGGACAAGATTTTTAAGAATGCACACTGTTTTCAACTTTACAGCACCTAAAAACAACAAATCTCACCTGATTACCAAAGACTTAGCGAAAGTTCAAAAAAGTGTGGTAAACAGGAAATGTGAGTATATTCTTTTGGGTTCTGTCAATTACAAAAAATCCAATGGACTTTTAATTTTTGATTTGGAAACATCAGCAATATGCGTGTATATTTCTGTAGTTTTAATAGATGCATGTCCCAATAATTGCTGAATGTACCTGATATCAGTACCATTCTCGAGTAAATGAATTGCAAAACTGTGTCGCAATATTTGTGGTGTTACCTGTTTTTTTATTCCTGCTCTCACAGCCGCATCTTTTACTACAGTTTGCACACTTTTTTCAGAATACATTCCGCCTCCTTGCCCCTCTATCAGATATTCTACGGGAGTATATGCTAAAAAATATTTTTTCAAATCTTCTAATAATTGATTTGAAAGCATAACTACCCTATCTTTGTTTCCTTTTGAATTTCTAATATGCACAACCATATTGCTAGAATCTATATCTGTAATTTTCAGGTTTAGCAATTCGCTCAAACGTAACCCACAGCCATACAAAAGTTTGATAATACACTTATGCTTTTGATTAGTTGTTAAATCAATCATTTTCTTTACTTCATCACGACTTAAATATTTCGGTAATGAATGTATTTTGCGAGAAGGATATAAATGTTTAAGGTCTAATTCAACGCCAAGCACCAATTTATAAAACTTATCTATTGATGCCACTATCATCCTTTGATAAGAATGGCTTACAGCATGGCTATTTACTTTTTCAAAAACATAGTTTTCTATTACAGCCACACCAAGCTCATTTGGATTGTTAAATTTTTTTTCTGCTACTTGTAAAAAAACTTTCACTGCACTTTTATAGTTTAAAATGGTGTTTTTACTGTACCCTTGAAGCTCTAATTTCATTTCATAATCAACTAATAAGGTTTCAATTTGCATAACTTTATATTTTTTACAAATTTAACAAAACATTCGTAATTGCAAATATTTTTAATTATTTTTATCATTTTATTTAATTGGTTTATTGAAACTTAAAAAACAATAGAGATTAAAATAAAAATTAATATACGAATGTTCTTAGTTTTATATGTATGAATGGTGTATATTTGGGGTATGAAATATATGTTAGTGGTCATGCTACAAAATGACGAGTCAACATCATCTAAATTTTAAACGAGAGTAGATTGACAAAAAAACTATCAAATATCATTAACGAAGTTTCCTCGACAGATAATTTACCGGAGATTGAAATAGAAGCTATATATATTCCATATTATGAAAGAATAGATAATCTAAAACGACTAATAAAATCATTGGAGTGGTTTACAAATCCAATTTATATTTTGCCAACAGTTTTGCCTGACAACGAAACATTAAAATCATTCAGAAAGAATAATCTCTTTATCAATCATTCATCTGACACCATTTCTGATTTCATATACAACCTTAAAACTTTTAAAAACCAGTATGGAAATCAAGAAATTAAAGGGTGGGATTTGCCTGCAAAGAGAAATTATTCCATCTTACATTCAATCACAAAAGGTTATTCAAATATCTTATTAATAGATGACGATATAAAAATACCTTCAACCAAACATATACCAACTTGTTCAAGAGGTCTTTATGATAATGACATAGTTGGAAGTGTTGTTGATATTTTTCCAGATGCATCTTTAATTGACCATATCTCTATACAAGGAGGCATCAGACCATATACTCCTTTTTTAAGTGGAAACTTTTTGTTCACAAAGCCATTTGTAACAAAAGGATATTTCCCATTTATTTATAATGAGGATTGGTTATATATGGTTCCTACATTATTATCTAGAAAATTAGCGAATTTCCAATCAATTCAACAAGAATCATACAACCCATTTTTTAAAAAAAATGTTGCCATATTTCAAGAGTTTGGAGAAATTATTGCTGAGGGTGTTTTTACTTTAATCGAAAAAGGAAAATTTCATGCATCCCTTTTCAGTAAAAATTTTTGGGATCATTTCATTCTAAAACGTATAAACTATCTGAATAATTTAAAAAACAATGTTGATGTTATTTATCTACCTTTTATAAAAGATGCGATAGCATTTGCAAATAACGTTAGTCCTAAAATCTGTATTGATTTTTTAAAGGATTGGCAAGAAGATATTTATAGCTTTGAGAAAATGAAAACTTCTATTATTGAACAATATGTCTGATATAAATTATACAACTTTTGGCAATTGCATTATTAGCCCTAAGGCAGTAATAAATAGCAGAAGCATTATTGGTAAACCCTATCGCAAAACATTCTGCGGAACAACAGAGCTATATACTGTAACCGAAATAAAAGATGGTGTTTATGTCGGTTTTGATTGTATCATTGGAAACGGAACAATTATAAATAATAATTCAATTATTGATGACAGAACTATTATTGAAACAGGTGTTACAATAGGGTTCTCTACCTTACTAATTTATGAAACTTATATATGCTCTAATGCAACTATTGGTGATAACTGTGTAATTGGAGGGTTTATATGTGACAGGGCTAAAGTCGGAAATAATTGTCGAATTTTTGGAAAATTGACTCATAAGCAAAATAACCCTTTAGACAATTGGGATGCTGATGAATCAATTGAAAGTTCTCCAGTAATTCATGACAATGTTTTTATTGGAATGAACTCTTTAATCACTGCACCAGTTAATATCGGCCCGAATTCATATATCTGTGCTGGTGCAATTGTTACCCGTGATGTTCCAACTGGATTTATTGCACATGGTATTAATAAATTAACACATTACACAAACTGGAAAGGAGAACTTAAAAATTCTAAGTTATTTCATTATGTTTGAAGATTCAACTTTTGTAAACAATCTTAACGGGTACATAAACAATATCGCTTTAGTGATAGGTTTATATTCAATAATTGTTTCCATACTTGGTGCATTTAAATTAACTCAATGGTTCATTTTATTGCACAAAACAAGATTTCTAAGAAAAATATGGGGCTTTAAAAACAATGACACTGTTTTAGTTATCTGTTCAGAATTGGATAGAGCACATACAAGACAAAATTTAGACCCTCGTGAATTTTATTATCACTTTAAATATGGCGATGTAGATGCTTATTTTGAAACAATTGTAACCCTTCTTCGCCTTTATCCAAAACTTAAGTTAAAAGTCATGTCTTCTGGAGAAGCAGCTAGCACTATAATAGACTTATCTCAAAACTTGGTATTAATTGGAGGCCCTGATTTTAATAAGGTAACAGAGCTGATTTTATCAGAAAACAATACACTGTTTGGCTATCTAAGTCCAGAATCACCTAGTCAAAGTTCAACTTATCCTGACGAGATAGCATTGTTACATAAAAAATCGATGAAAGAATATTGTCATACTACATCTCTGAAAGATTATGGCTATTTTGAAAAAATTGTAAACCATTTAAATCCTAATAAACATATTGTAATTATTGGCGGTTGTCATTCTATGGGAGTGACTTCAGCAATAAAAGCTTTTTCTTTGTTAAACAGCGAACATGACGAAATGCCTCAAACTGTGAAAATGAATTCAAAACTATTAGCTAAAAAACTTAAAAGCCGCTCAATGCCGTTTGCCATTTTAGTTGAGGCTGAACGTATAGGTCAAACTATTGGTACACCGAGGATAAAGAATGAAAACATATGGTTGAATGACAGAAGCACGAACCACTAACACGGGTTTTGCGTCAGGCGAGGTGACGTGCTAATTTGGAGCTTTATAGCCCGCACCTGTGTTCGCCTTGTGTTGACAGGACTTCGTCCCGCCAACCAGTCCAAACGCAAAGCCACGAAACGTAAAATGCATGCCTATTTAATAAACACGAAAAAACCAAAACAAAAACATCTTACAAACTTCCAAATACATCTAAGCTACCCCCACAAATTTCCACAAACCCCACTTTACAAACTTTCAACTTTTAACTGAATTTAGTAGCCTAACACCCACGCAAACACAAGCGGTGCAACAATAGTAGCATCAGATTCTATAACGTATTTTGGAGTATTTATATCAAGTTTTCCCCAAGTAATTTTTTCGTTTGGAATTGCACCTGAATATGAGCCATATGAAGTTGTTGAGTCGCTAATTTGGCAGAAATAAGCCCAGAAAGGAACATCTTCCCATTCTAAATCTTGGTACATCATTGGTACAACGCAAATTGGGAAGTCGCCAGAAATTCCACCACCAATTTGGAAAAATCCAACGCCTTTACCACCAGAATTTTTGCGATACCAATCTGTTAAAAACATCATATACTCAATACCTGTTTTCATTGTTGAAGGTTTTAAATCGCCTTTTATACAATATGAGGTAAAAATATTTCCCATAGTTGAGTCTTCCCAACCTGGCACAACAATATCTAAGTTTTTCTCCGCTGCAGCAAGCATCCAAGAGTTTTTTGGGTCTATTTCGTAATATTTTTCCAAATCTCCACTCAACAACATTTTATACATATATTGATGTGGAAAATATCTTTCGCCATTATCTTGAGCTGTTTTCCATTGTTTAAAAATATGCTCTTGAATACGACGAAAAGCTTCTTCTTCAGGAATACAAGTATCAGTAACTCTATTCAATCCTTTTTGCATTAAATCCCATTCATCTTGTGGTGTAAAATCACGATAATGAGGCACTCGTTTATAATGCTTATGAGCAACTAAATTCATAATATCTTCCTCAAGATTTGCTCCTGTACAAGAAATAATATGCACTTTATCTTGGCGAATCATTTCTGCTAAAGTTTTGCCAAGTTCTGCGGTACTCATAGCTCCAGCTAAGGTAATCATCATCTTGCCACCTTCAGTTAAGTGTTTTACATAGCCTTTTGAGGCATCAACTAAAGTAGCTGCATTAAAATGTTTAAAATTTTCTTCAATAAATTTTGAAATTGTTCCTTTTGCTTCCATTATTTTTCTAATATATAAGTTAATATTTTGTAATACAATTTTGCTGCTAAAAAATTCGATGCTAGATGTGCTGGGTCTGGTGCTAACTCAACAATATCAAATCCAACAATCTTTCTTTGTTTAGCAAGTTTTTTTAGTAAATCTAAAGTCGGATACCAAGTTAAACCTCCTGGTTCTGGCGTTCCTGTTGCAGGCAGTATCGAAGGGTCGAAGTAATCCAAATCAATAGTTAAGTAAACATTTTGTCCAAGTTTATCAATTACTTCTTGTTGCCAATCATTTCTATTTGCAATATCTTCGGCATAAAATACATTGTTTTTGTTTACAAATTCTCTTTCTTCTACAGCCATGCTTCTAATTCCAACTTGAATTAAATTTGTATTTTTCGAAGCCCAATGCAAAGCACAAGCATGATTATAAATACTGTCGTCATATTCTGGTCTTAAATCTGAATGTGCATCAAGTTGTAAAACTGATAAATTTTCAAATTTTTCAGCACTTGCCATTATTGCACCAATGCTTACAGAATGCTCACCGCCAATCATTGTAAAAAGTTTATTATCATCATAAAACTTTTTAGCTTTAGCTTTCACTTGCTGCACCATCATTTCAGGATTGTCGTCAACATCTAAAACATCGCTTAACCAAACACCATGTTTAAAAACTTCGGTATCTGATTCCAAATCATAAATTTCCATATTTTCCGAAGCTTCTAAAAATGCTTCTGGTCCTTTGTCTGCTCCTTTTCCCCAAGTCGAGGTTTTGTCGTAAGGAACGGGTAAAATCACAACTTTTGCATTTTCATAACCTGAATATTCCTCTGGAATACCTGCATAAGTACGTTTAGACATAATTATTTAAAATTTCACCAAAATTAAAACAATTAATAAGTATATCCAAGAGTTTTAAGCATTGATTTATATGATTGTTCTTTAGAATATAGTCTAGTAGTAACTTTACCGTCTTCGTCCTTGCTGATAAGCACATGTTTTGGTGCAGGGATAAGGCAGTGCTGAATTCCACCAAAACCACCTATTGCTTCTTGATATGCTCCTGTATTGAAAAATCCAATATATAAAGTTTCTTCTTCATCATATTCTGGCAGATAAATTGCGTTTACATGTTGCTCTGAATTATAGTAATCATCGCTATCGCAAGTAAGTCCACCAAGAAAAACCCTTTCGTATTGTGATTCCCATTTATTTATTGGCAACATTATAAATCTTTTACTAATCGACCATGAATCTGGTAGTGTTGTAATAAAAGAAGAATCAATCATATTCCATTTTTCTCTATCGTTTTGTTGCTTTTGAAAGACAACGGAATAAATTGCTCCACCACTTTCGCCAACTGTAAACGAGCCAAATTCTGTAAAAATATCTGGTTCAGGAACTTTGTTTGCATCACAAGCCAATTTTATTTGATTTATAATTTCTTCAGCCATATATTCGTAGTCGTAATCAAATGTCAAGCTATTTTTAATAGGAAACCCACCACCAATATTTAAAGCTGTTAAATCTGGACAAACTTTTTTAAGCTCGCAATAAACATTCATACATTTGTTCAATTCATTCCAATAGTATGCAGTATCTTTAATTCCAGTATTTATAAAAAAGTGAAGCATTTTTAGTTTTACTCTTGGATTATTTTCAATAAAGTCGTGATAATATTGTACAATATTTTTGTAACCTATTCCAAGTCGAGAAGTATAAAACTCAAATTTTGGTTCTTCCTCAGAAGCTATACGGATACCTATGCTAAACTCACCTTCAACTTGCTCAAGTAACTGATCTAGTTCTGAATAATTATCCAAAACTGGAATAACTGAATGAAAACCTTCATTTATCAATCTAGCCATATTTTCGATGTATGCAGGCATTTTAAAGCCATTGCAAACTATAAATTTAGTTTTATCAATTTGTCCAGATTCATAAAGTGCTCTTACAATGTCAATATCAAAGTTAGAACTTGTTTCAATATGAATATCGTTTTTCAAAGCCTCTTCTAAAACAAAAGAAAAATGAGAACTCTTTGTACAATAGCACTGATAATACTTTCCATTATAATTTGCTTTTGTTAAAGCTACATTAAACCATACTCTTGCCTTTTTTATATTCTCAGTAATTTTTGGCAAATAAGTAAACTTCATAGGAGTTCCATATTGTTTAACTAAGTCCATTAAAGGAATATCATAAAAATAAAGTTCCCCATCTTCCACTTCAAACTCCTCTGTTGGAAATTCGAATGACTGTTCAATTAAATCTATGTACTTGGTCTTCATCTGTTAAAATAATTTAAAGTAAATTAGTTATC
>DAONZU010000044.1:13746-17867 GCA_035406965.1 Bacteroidales bacterium | reverse complement strand
GAACATTAGAGATTTCGTCAAACTACACTTTTGTTTATCAGTCTGCTAATTTTGAAATTTTACCTAGGAACATAACAGTAAAAGCAAATCAAAATCAATCAAAATTTTATGGCGATCAAGATCCTATCTTAACTTATACAGTGATAGGAAATTTTGTTGAAGGAGATAGTCTTACTGGAAGTTTATCTCGCGAAGAAGGTGAAGCCTTAGGAACTTATCCTATTAAATTAGGAAGTCTAAGTGCAGGAGACAATTATTCTATTGAATTTATTTCACAAAATTTTGAAATTAAAAAGAAACACATCTTAATAACTGTTGACCCAAATCAATCAAAAGAATATAGAGATCCTGACCCAATTTTAACTTTTACTTATAGTCCAGAACTTGCAACTGGTGATAATTTTTCAGGAGCATTAAGTCGCGAACAGGGAGAAATAATTGGGTTCTATGATATTTTACAAGGCAATCTATCACTTAGTTCTAATTATGAATTAACAATAATGCCTAATGCTCAATTTGAAATCACGCAAAGAGCAATTAGTGTAACAATAGACCCAAATCAAAGTAAAATTTATGGCGAAACTGACCCTGTATTATCATATTCATATACAGATAATCTAGCCGAAGGCGATTCTTTTAGTGGATTTTTATATCGTGCTCAAGGAGAAAATGTTGGAGAGTATCAAATTTTTTATGATAATTTGCAAATAAATCCAAACTACAACGTAACTTATTTAGGCACAGACAATTATTTTGAAATTTTACCTCGCGAAATTATTGTTACAGCCAATGCTGCAAGCAAAACTTACGGACATAACGACCCCTATGAATTTACCTATTCTATACAAGGTGAATTAGCTTTCAACGATTATTTTACTGGCGAATTAGAACGCGAACCAGGAGAAGATGCAGGTATATATCAAATTTTGGCAAACAATTTTAGTATTAATAATATTTCAAATTATACTTTAATTTATAATACTGCTAATTTCACAATTTTACCTCGCGAAATTATTATTAAAGCTACTGAAGGACAATCAAAAGCTTATGGTGAAGATGACCCAGAATTTACTTATTCTGTTATTTCTGGTAGTGTTATAAATAATGATGAATTTTACGGAGAACTTACACGAGAATCAGGCGAAGATGTTGGACATTACGAAATCTTACAAGGCAATCTTAGTTTAGGAGAAAATTATAATATAACTTACCAGTCTTCGCAATTTGAAATTACACCTGCGAATATAACTGTAATTGCCCATCAAGGACAATCAAAAGTATATGGAGAAGAAGATCCGGAATTTACTTATTATGTTCAAGGAAATATTTTAGACAATGATGAGTTTTCTGGACAACTTACACGAGAACAAGGTGAAGACATTGGACATTATGAAATTTTACAAGGAGACCTTAATTTAGGAGAAAATTACAATATAAATTACCAATCTGCACAATTTGAAATTACGCCTATTATATTAACTGTAATTGCCGACCAAGGATTAACAAAAATATATGGTGAAGAAGACCCAGAATTTACTTATACTGTTCAAGGAAATGTAGAGCAAGTAAATTTTACAGGTGCATTAAGTAGGCTTCAAGGCGAAGATGCAGGAATTTATGAAATAAATGTCGGCGACCTACAGGTTGAAACAAATTATGAATTTACTTTTGTTCCAGCAAATTTTGAAATTTTAAAAGCTACACCAGAAATTTATTGGGAAAATCCTGCTGATATTTATGATGATGAAGCTCTTAGTGAAATTCAATTAAATGCTAGTGCAAATATAGATGGCAATTTTACTTACAACCCTGACTTTGGCACGTATCTGCCTGTGGGCAATAATCAAGAATTGCACGTTTTATTTACTCCAAACAGTCAAAATTATAACCAAGCCGAAAAAACGGTTTATGTAAATGTAATACTAAGAGATAATGTAGATGAAAATATACTGTCTCAACTTTCTATGTACCCAAACCCTGCGAAAGATTATGTAAACTTGTATCTCAATGATGCAATCGCAGATAAGTATGAAGTTTACGACATTACAGGCAAATTACTTACAACAGATATAATCAACTCAGAATCCACTGAAATTTTTATAGACAAACTAAATCCTGGAGTTTATTTGTTAAAAGTTTACAATAACAATCAAAATATTGCAATTTTAAGAATTGTGAAAAATTAAGAATATTCTATAAGTTTTATTTTCGTAAAGTTTATTGAACTTTTTTCAATTCTTTTTTAGCGTCTTCGTGTCCTAATTCTACAGCTCTTGAATATAATTCACTTGCTTTATTTTTATCTTTTTGAACGCCTAGACCTCTTGCGTAGCAATTACCTAAATTGTAGAAAGCATCTGCATTTCCTTGATTAGTAGCGAACTCAAGCCAAATTATTGCTTTTTTATAATCTCTATCCACACCTGTTCCATTGATGTAGTATGTTGCTAATAAGTTTTGAGCAGGTGCATATTCTGCTTGAGCAGCTTTAAATAATAATTGTGCAGATGTTCTCATGTCTAATTTAGTACCTTGTCCTTTTGAATAGCAAACTGCTTGATTATATAATGCTTCTGGCATTTCGTTTTTTGAAGCTTTTACATAATTTGCAAAAGCCTTTTTATAATCACGAGTTGTTCCATGACCGTTATAGTAACAATTACCTAAATTATTATATGCTTCAAGATTTGCGGCATCAGCAGCTTTTGAGAACCAAGAAAAAGCCTCATCATAATTTTGAGTTGTACCTATGCCTTTATAATAATATTCTCCTGTTTTATTTTGAGCTTCAATATTTCCTTTTTCTGCTGCTTTTAAATACCATTGAAATGCAGAATTATAACTTTGTCCAACTCCATCACCTTTTTCGAAACAAGTTGCTAAAAAATATGCAGCATCTTTGTCGCCTTCGTTAGCAATAAGAGTATATAACTCTACTGCTCTTGCAGTGTTTTGAGCTACTCCTTTTCCAATTCTATAAGCATTTGCTTGTTCTATTCTTGCTTGTGCATGCCCTTTTTCGGCTGCTTTTTCAAAATATTCAAGCGATTTAGCTTCGTTTTTTAAAATACCTTCACCAGTATCATAACAAGTTGCTAATAAATATAACGACTCTACGTCTTTTTCATCTTCAATAGCTTTTTTCAACCATTTTACAGCTTCTTTTTTATTTTTTGTTACACCTTCTCCAAAATAATACATTCTACCAAGATATTTATAAGTTTGCTCATAATTTTGTTGAGCAGCAACTGACATGTGGTCAAAAGCTTTAGAATATTTTTTTGGAGTTCCAATACCTTCGTAATGACATTTCCCTACATAAAAATTTGAAAAAGCATCACCAGATTTTGAAGCATTATTCAGTAATTTAAAAGCTTCTTTTTCGTTTTTTTCAATATTGGTTCCAGTAAGATAACAATAGCCTAACTTTCCCATTGCATCTTGACTTCCTTGTTTAACCATTTCTTTCAAAGTCTCAATATCTTCAGAGATATTTTCTTGTTGAGCAAAACCATATACGCCAATACTTAACAAGACTAAAATAAACGCTAATTTTTTCATATCTAAGGACTTAAATTTTAAACAAAATACTATTACTCAGTTTTATTAAATTAATTATTTCAACAAATATATTAAAAATAATTTAATTCAAAACATTAATTTCTCAACTATTTATTTTTAAAATTATATTTTCAATATTTATGCCGAACAAAGTGTGTCGTCAACAATTATTAGTTTCCAACTTTTGTTTACTAAAATAAAATAAAACGCACGCGGATTATTATATTTATCTGGTAAGTAAACAAGCATAATTTTGGAGCTTGGATACATTGGCGTAAGTGATGATATCTCAAAAGTTTCTGGGTCAACAAGGTTTGGCAAATCACTTACAAAATCATAACATACAATTTTTCCATTTTCGTTTTCAAAGTCAAAATTACAAGGCAAATCGAAATTTTCTTTGCACATAGTTAGAGTATATTTACCTTTAAATATAGTTTTAAAATCGGTATATTCATCATAACCAAAGTTTTCGTTTCTTTTTGCAAATCTTGGAATTGTTCCTGGCGCATGAAGTCGAGCTATGCCTAAATCTTTGTCTATATATTTATTTAAAATTG
>DAONZU010000044.1:0-13646 GCA_035406965.1 Bacteroidales bacterium | reverse complement strand
TCAAATTTTTCATCTTCTGAAATAAATTTTTGTCCATCTCCATTTCCAGATTCTCCTTGCGGAATTAAAAAATCGGGATAAGACACTGAAAAGTCGAACCTAGAGTTTTCATAACTTACCCACTCAAATTTTATTTCTTCTTTTTTTTGTTGTTCTTGTGTTTCGGGTTGAGCTGAATTTTTACAAGCAAATGCAATAAAAGCAATAAAAGTTAACATTAAAATTTTCTTCATATCAATAGTGTTTTAATTTTCCACGAATATAAATATTTTTGCTTAAATTTTCTAATTTTAATAAATATTTTTTATCTAGCCTTGCTAAATTGCAATGTTATGGGTTAAAAAATCAATTTATTTAAAAAAAAATTTTGTAAAGCAAATGATATTATTACTTTTGTAAAAAAAAATAAAATTATGGCAACAACAGCAGATATTAAAAATGGATTAACCATTGAGTTTAATGGCAAACCTTATCAAATTACATATTTTCAACACGTTAAACCTGGCAAAGGAGCAGCTTTTGTACGTACTAAAATGAAAAGTTTAGAAAACGGCAGAGTAATAGAAAACACTTTTCCCTCAGGTGCAAAAATTGATATAATTAGAATTGAACGCCGTCCTTATCAATTTTTATATAATGATGATTTGGGTTACCATTTTATGCACTTAGAAACTTTTGAACAAGTTTGTTTATCCGAAGACTTGATTGAAGGTATTGAATTTTTGAAAGAAGGACAAGAAGTTGAAGTTATTTTCCACGCCGAAAACGAAGCAGCTTTAACTTGCGAATTGCCAGCTTTTATTATTAGCGAAGTTACTTATACAGAACCAGGATTAAAAGGCGATACTACAACCAATGCTTTAAAACCTGCAACTATTGATACTGGAGCATCAATTATGGTTCCTCTTTTTATAAACATTGGCGAAAAAATTAAAGTTGATACAAGAACCAAAGAATACGTTGAAAGAGCAAAATAATTTAAAACTTGTAATTTCCGGGTTCTATAGAGGTTCTAAACGATATTAGTTCTTTATTTAATTCTTTAGATTTACCATTTGTCAATAAATTTAAAAGATTGTGGAATTGTTCCCCATGATTTTTATGTAAAATATGACAAAGCTCGTGTAAAATAATATAATCTATAAGCCTGTCGGGCAAAAGCATTAAATATGCTGACAGAATAATGTTATTTTTTGAATCGCAAGAGCCTAATCGTGTGCTTGCTGTTCCTATTTTACAATTATTAAACTTTAATCCTGTTTTTTGAGATAATTCGTTTAATCTTGGAATTAAATAAATAGTTGCTTCCTGCTTCAAGCATTTTAATATGAATTTTTTAATAAACTCTTGAACATCATCTGCTTCAAAATCGTTAAATCCTGTTTGATATAAAATTTTTATTTTTTTATTTTCAAAATACGCCGAAAGCATATTTTTATAGTTTCCTTTAACAAATTCTAAACTTAAATTTCGTGTAATAAATTCTTCTCCTGGTTTAAATATTTTTAAATCTTGTTGGCGAATTTCCCTTTCCTTTAGTTTTGACTTTATCCAGTCAATATTTTTTAAGACAAACTTTTCGCCTTCTTTAAAATTGCCAAACCTAGGAATAGTAAGAAGCACACCCTTTTGAGGATGCACACTTAATCTATAGTTTTTTGCATTAGTTTTTTTTGTTACAACAATGTCCCCTATTTCGGGAATATTAATTAGCCTTTGCATTTTTCTTAGCTAACTCACTTAGTTTTTCTAAACTTTCATTTGTTTCCTCAAACATCTCTTTAACTATCTGATTATAAGCAGACTTGACTTCGTGGCGAGTCATTTTTGAAGTAGGTTTATTAATTCTTGATATAAGTTCATTTCTTTTAGTTATTACAGAATTAATTATATCTACTACATGTTCTTTGTTTTTATTTTTGTTAAACTCCCAATAAACTAAACAATCAGAAACAACTTCTTCAGTAAGCCAATTAATGTCTTTTTTTAATTCTCTTCTATTCGCCATAATATTAAATTTATTTTTTCACAAAAATACAATAATGATTTTGATAATATGAAATATAAATCTAAGAGTTTTCAAACATAGTATTAACAAAAATCATTATCTTAAAAATAAAGGTAGAGCATCAAGTACAGTTGAATATATTCCGTATAGCAAAGGTATTCCTACTGCTGTCCAAGCAAAAACGAGTTTCCATGTAGCTTTTCCCGAACCTACTTCACTCAAGTCCACATCAGTTTTTCCGTTTTTTTCTTCTTTAGCTGTAGCAAGCCTTAGTTGTGCTAATTCTTCTTCGCTCATATGGTATTTTTTATTTACTGGTCTAACAAGAAAGTTTGCTATCATTCCTATTACCAAAAGTCCTGCTAAAATATAAAAAGTGGTATTATAAACTTGTTGAACAGGCACTCCTCTATTTAATTGGAATTCTCTAATATAATTTACCAAAACAGGTCCTAAGATACCTGCTGTTGACCAAGCTGTTAAAAGTCTTCCGTGAATTGCTCCAACCATTTGTGTGCCAAATAAGTCTGCAAGATATGCAGGAATTGTTGCAAAACCTCCTCCATACATTGAAATTATGATACAAAATGCAACTACAAAAAGGGCTACAGTACCAGCTAGTCCGAGGTGAGGTGCCAAGACATATAAAATAAATCCAAGAATAAAAAATATTGCGAAAGTAGTTTTTCTTCCTATTACATCTGATAGTGATGCCCAGACGAAACGTCCTCCAATATTAAATAAAGATAATAATCCAGTAAAACCTGCTGCTACTAATGCAATTTTTGCTAATTCTGCTTCATTTAATTCAGAAAAGACTTTATCTATTCCTATTAACTTTCCTCCAAAGACTTCTTGCAGTAGTGGCGAAGCCATTCCAATTACCCCAATACCTGCCGAAACATTTAAACATAGTACTAGCCACAACATCCAGAATTGAGGAGTTTTCCAAGCTTTATTTACATGCACATGATGTTGTGTAATCAGAGATTTTCGTTTTTTCTCTTTCGGTTTCCATCCTTTTGGTTGCCAACCTGTTGGAGGTATTCTATAAGACAATGCTCCTACTATCATATAGATAAAATAAATTACTGCTAGGGTTACAAAAGTTTCCCACACTCCTACGCTAGTATCAGTTGCATAGAAATTCATTAGTTTTTGTGCTAAAGGAGCTCCTATCATTGCTCCTCCGCCAAATCCCATTATTGCCATTCCAGTAGCCATACCTCTTTTGTCGGGGAACCATCTTACTAAAGTAGAAACTGGTGAAATATATCCTAAGCCTAATCCTATTCCACCAATAACACCTGAACCCAACCAAAGCATCCATATTTGGTGTAAAACAACTCCAAGAGCTGATATTAGCAGTCCGCCCGACCATAATATTGCTGAAATAAATCCTACTTTACGAGGACCTACTTTTTCTAACCAACCGCCCCACATTGCTGCGGATAAACCTAAAAACACAAAAAACAAAGTATATAACCACCCAAGCATTGAGATGGGCCAATCATAAGCGGTAGAAAAAATTCTTTCAAAAAAACTTATTCCTTCAGGTGCTGAAACTGCTTCGGTTATGCCTATAGATTGTGATAATGGTATCCAAAAAACCGAAAATCCATATGCCATTCCAATGCTCAAATGAATAGCCAAAGCCGCTGGCGGAACTAACCAACGATTAAATTTAGGACCGGCTATCGTGTTTTCTTTTCGTAAAAATTTAAACATATGCAAAAATTATTTTTTGTAAATTTAATATTAAATATCTTTTTTTCAAAACTAATTCAGTCAACAATTTTTTATTCTACCATAATTTTCAAGCTATCACCAACTCGTAAAATATAACTATCGTCAAGATTATTCCACTGATAGATTTCAGGAATAGTACAAGCATATTTTTGAGATATTCTGAATAAATTATCGCCACGTTCAACATTATGATAGATGATATTTTCGCGTACAGGCTTTTGCATAAACGGTGGTTGAGTTGATGCGGTGTCGTTTTTAACATTATTTTTCAAAGCTATAATTTCTTGCTCTTTTTGATAATATTTATGAACAACATCAAAAGGTAAAACCAAACAATGTTTATCTCCATCCATTGGAATATAAGCATAAGTATAAACTGGATTTAAGTCTTTAAGTAAATTATAATCAACTTCAACAAATTCTGCAATATTTTTCAAATGTATATATCCGTTAACATACAAAGTGTCGGTTTTTACACTTTCGATAAAAATATCGTTTGGGAAAATATTATGTTCGGCATGATATTCCATTAAATAGTTCATTGCAATAAACGCAGGTATATAATTTTTCATTTGCTCGGTAAAATAAGGACGTAATTCCCAATAATTTGTTTTTCCACCACTTTGAGCTATTGCTTTTTTTACAGTTCCAGGACCTCCATTATAAGCTGCAAGTGTAAGTTGCCAATCGCCAAAAGTTTCGTATAAATATTTTAGATATCTACATGCTGCATCAGTTGATTTATAAACATCTCTACGCTCATCAATATATGAAGTAACTTTAATATCCAATAAATCTGATGTTGGTTTCATAAACTGCCATAAACCAACTGCTCCTGATTTTGAAACTGCTCTAGCATCAAGTGCAGATTCTACAGCTGCAAGATATTTTAACTCTAAAGGTAAGCCATATTTATCTAAATATTCTTCAAAAATTGGGAAATAATATGCCGATTTAGAAATTATTGATTGCAATTTAGGACGATTTTTCATACCGTAAGCCTCAATATATTTCAAAACATGTTCATTATACTCTAACTTTATTGGTGTTTTTTCATCTAAATCCGCAATTCTAATGTTGTAAACATACTCAGGATAATATGGACAACTTATTTTTCGCAAACTATCAGAAATAACAGATTGACTAGCCCACCAAATATTTGTTGAATCATAAAAAGACGATAAGGAATTATTTATTTTGTCAATATAGTTAGCTGATTCACATATGCTTACACCATTAAAACCATCACCTTCTACATTGCAAAACAAGGCTTTACTAAAAATAAATAAACTAACAAAAACAATAATTTTTGCCATAAAATCTTTTAAATATATTACGAATAATATTTTTTTTGCTAATATCACACAAAAACTTAAATAAAACAATTTGAAATCATAGTTTTTTTAACCTCAGTATGTTAATTTGTTTTCATTTATGAGGTTGTTTTAATGATGGCATTATATTATTTTTACCAATTAATTAGTTTTAGTATGAAAAAAAGAGTTTTAATAATTTCTATCATTGTTGTTTTATGCGGACTTTTAGTGTTTGCAGTATTATTTTTCTTAAAATCTTCAGAAAAAACTTCAAAAGCACTTGATGCTGTTCCTGGCAATCCAGCCTTGATAATAGAAACTAATAGTTTTAATTCATTTTTTGAAAAATTATCTTTGGATTACGTAATCTCATATGAAATTCAAAAGTTTTTTCAAACTAATTCTTCAAACTCACTTGTTCATTGTTTTGATAGCATTAGTAAATCAGATTTTTTTAAAGAAATTAAAAACGGTAAAAGTTTATTTTTAATCGATAATTCATTAAGCAGTCTGTCTCAAACTTTATATATTGAAATAGATGAAAAATTAAAAACTAAACAGTTTCAAACAAACCTAAACAACGAACTTAAACAATTTTCAAATATTAGCGAAAGAGATTATCAAGGCATAATAATCTTTGATTGTAGCTTACAAAATGGTAAAAAGTTTTTTTATTCGATTAATAATCATATTCTTATAATTTCTAATTCTGCTGTATTGGTTGAAAAATCTATTGATGCTTTAGCTAGTAATAATTCCATTATCAAAAGAGATAATGAATTTGCTGCATTGTATGAATCTGCTGGCAAAAAAGAACTTGCCAATGTTTATATAAATTTACCACAGTTAAGTGCGATTTTAAAACAAAACTTAGCCGAAGTTTTTGACACAAAACATGAGTTTGCCAACTGGATAGAAATGGATTTAAACATAAATACAGGAAAAATCAGTATGAATGGTTTTATTGAAAATAAAGATAGTTTACCTGCATTATCAAACATATTAAAACTCCAATTGCCTTGTAGTCAGAGCTGTTTAAATGTTTTGCCAGACAATGCGTGCTACTACACAATTTTAGCATTTACTGATTCTGAAAATTACAACAATAGTTTAAACAATTATTTAAAATCTGTTGGAGAGTTTGAAAAAAGAGAAGAAGCAATTAATGAGCTTAAAGCAACTTATGACATTGACTACAAAGATTTTTACAAATTAATTGAAAACGAAATTTGTATTTCGGCTATAGTAGAAAACGACAAACTAGATTTCTACACTATTTTAAATTTAAACTCACAATCTGTTGGGATATTTGAGTTGGAAAATATTATTCAAATTTATGCAAACAAGCTAAATAAAAATATAAAGGATTTTAAATCAGACCTAAAAGTTGATGAGCATACAAATTTAACATGTTATAAACTCCCTGCCGATAATTTGCCTTTGATACTTTTTGGTCCATTTTTCACAAAATCCAATTCTAATTATGTTTGTTTTATTAAAAACTTTATGGTATTTGCTGAAACAAAAGAAGGTTTGAGAAACTTTGCAAAAACTGCATTTTTAAATAAAACTATGACTACCAATATAGAACACAACAAGTTTTTAGAAAACTTTTCTAACAAATCTCTACTTTTTACATATTTTTCATTTACAAATGGTTATCCTCTAATCAAAGATTATTTAAATTCAAATTTGCAAAAATTAGCTCAAAATAAATTTACTGAACTACAAAAGTTTAGTTTTTGGGGCTACCAAGTTAATAGTGCTAGCGACAGGCTTTATAACAATATGATTTTACAATATGCCGACAATATTTCAGAAAAACCAAAAACTGCGTGGGAAAGTAGAATTGATGCTCCTGTAAGCTCCAAACCTTTTATTGTAACTAACCATGATGATAATAGCAAAGAAATTTTAGTTCAAGACGAAAACAATAATTTATATCTAATTAATAGTAGTGGTTTAGAAATTTGGAAAATACAACTTGACGAAAGTATTTTTGGTAACGTTTATCAGATAGATGCTTTTAAAAATGGGAAACTTCAATATTTATTTTCTACAAAATCTAAAATTTACCTTATTGATAGACTTGGCAATAATGTTAAAAACTTTCCTATAACTCTCAGGTCAAAAGCCAGCTCTCCACTTTCGGTATTCGATTATGAAAATAACCGTAACTATAGAATAACTATAGCTTGTGAAGATAAAAAAATATATTTATACGATGAGTCTGGGAACATTATCAAAGGCTGGACTTTTAACAATAGCGAAAACCTTGTTAGTTCTGAAATATCACATTATATCATAGACAGTAAAGATTACCTAGTTTTTTATGATGATTTTAAATTCTATAGTTTAAATAGACGTGGCGAACCAAGAAGTACATATTTTACAAATTTCAAATTTTCAAAAAACAATAAAGTTTACTTAGATAAAAATAAAGGCAAAACTCAATTTGTATGCACCGATGCCAAAGGTAATATCAGATATTTTTCACCTCAAGGACAACAAGATTCACTATTTATAAAAGAATTTAGTGAAAATCATTATTTTGTAGTGGCAGACATAGATTACGATGGAAATTCTGATTATATTTTTGCAGATAGCACTAAATTAGAGGCGTATAACTACAATAAAAAACTTTTATTTGAGTTAAACTTTAATGATAAAATTTCTTTTGAACCTAGTATTTATAAATTTTCTAATAATCAAATAAAAATTGGAATAGTTTGTAAAAAAAGTGAAAAAATTTATTTAATCAACGAGAATGGCAGCATTTTTGAGGGATTTCCTTTAATAGGTAAAAGTCATTTTAGTATAGGATTTTTAAATAATAATGATGAAAAAATGTCTTTAATTGTTGGTGGATTGGAAAATTTATTGTATAATTACAAGTTAATAAAAAATTAAAAATATGAAAACTAAAATTTGTTATTTAGTCATTTTCTTTGTCCTTTTCTTATCTTTTTCTTCTTGCATAAAAGATAATTTTAATTTTGACAAGTGGGATAAAGAAGTTCAGTATGAGGCAGGATTTGCAGCACCTGCTATTTGGGGCGACCTAAGTTTTACTGATGCATTACAAAGGTTTGATTCGACAGGCTTGCTAATCGAAAACGATGAAGGTTATGTGTCGATGCAATATAAAACTAACGTTAGTTCGGCTGCTGTTCAAGAAATTATTTACTTGCCAGACCAGTCAACTAGTGGCAGCATTGCAAGCCAAGTGTTTGAATTTGACGGTTTTGATCAGTATGGAGATACTATTAGTTTTACGCTTAATCAAGATCTGATATTTACCATGTTTAATACAGAGGCAGAAATAGATTCCATTTTGTTAAAATCTGGTATTTTGGATATAAGAACCACTTCTACCTATGGACATTCTGCAAAACTATATGTTACTTTGCCAAGTGTTATAAAAAACGGAGAGCCTTTTACAAGGACATTTACCTATGTTCCAGGAGGCGGTTCTGTTCATAGTTTAGGAAATGATTTCAATGGCTACAAAATTGACTTAACTCAAACAGCAACAAACTTCAATGAAATTCCTGTAGAAGTGAAATTAACTTTATTCTATTCTGGCAATGGAGTTCCAAATACAGGAAGTATTGATTTTTCTGTAGATATAAAAGACATGGAATATAAAACTATGCATGGTTATTTTGGATTGAACACTTTATTTTTTGAAAGCGACACTATTGACATTTCTTTATTTAACACTGACGATTGGACAATTGAAAAATATAGATTTGAAGACCCCAAATTAGAAGTGTTTTATACAAATTCTTATGGCGTACCTTCTCAATTTTATTTTACACATATGATGGCTGCTTCGGCTGTTGATGGAAGTGAATATAATATTATTGACTATGGAGTCGGACTTCCTATTGGAGAATCAAATCCTTATGACGTTTCTTATTCAACTAGTTATGGAGATGTTATGCTCGATTCATTAAAACTAAATCGAAACAATTCAAACATAAACGACATTGTTAATAAAAGACCTAAATGGATACAATTTAAAGCTAAAGCTACTACCAATCCTGCAGGAAATAGCCATAACAATTTTGTTGCCGACAATTCAAAAATTGATGTTGAAGTAGTAATGGAATTTCCGCTTTGGGGATATATTTATAATTTTAACCTCCAAGATACTTTAGAGGTTGACTTCTCAGGCATGTTTGATGAAAATAACCCTATAACAAGAGCACTTTTAAGAGTAGAGTTTAATAATGGCTTTCCTATAGAAGCAATAAGTCAAATTTATATTACAGACCAAAATTATTATATTTTAGACTCTGTGTTTTCTTCAGGTTTAGAACAAATAATAGGTCCTGCCAAAGTTGATGCCAATGGAAGAGTTTCTGACATTACTCAAAAAATAACAAAAATTGAATACAATCTTGATAGATTAGAAAAAATCAAGGGAGGAAAATATGTAATAATTTGTGCCCATGCTCATACTACCAATGCAGCAAACGATAAAGTAGTGAAAATATTTACCGATTACAAAATTAGCTTTGATATAGGATTTGAAGTTGATATTAAATACGATGGAAATATAGACGATATTGGTAATTAAGTTTAAATTTAAAAAAGAATGAAAATGAAAAAACATTTAATCATATTAGCATTTGTTAGTCTATTTAGTTCTGTAAACGCTCAACAGGCTCTCACTTTTTATAATATGGACAGAGTTATGCAATCACAATTTGTAAACCCTGCAGCTGAGATAGACTATAAATTTCAAATGGGCGGACTTATACTTCCTTTATTTGGAGAAATGCCACCAGCAATGTATTTCAATTATGCCAACAACTCGATTTATTATAATCATATTTTTCACAAAGGAGAAGGTAGCAAAGCCGACAGTTTGGTTTTAGACCTTCCACTAATGATGAAAAAGTTAAATAAAACAACTCATTTTAGATTTGATACTCAATTTGAACTTTTAAACTTAGGTATAAGTTTACAAAATATGTATTTAACTATTTCTCTAACAGAAAAACTTAAATATGGATTTTCGCTACCTTACGATTTATTTGAGTTTGCGATTAATGGTAACATTCCATACATGAAAGAAGGTAAACCACATGATTTTAAAGGATTTGGTTTAAATTTTACACATTATAAAGAATTTGCTGTAGGAATGTCGATGAAGGCAAATGAGGAATTAAGATTGGGAGGACGCATGAAAATTTTATTTGGTCAATCTAATTTTAATACAGATATTAAAAAACTATCTATTCATACTGATCCAGAAAATTATATGATGACCTGGGTAACAGATATGAAAATCCAAACTTCATCGCCTTTAAACTATGAATATATAATGACACCTGACTCAATTCATTTGGGTATTGACGAAGAAGAATTTGATAAACTACAAAATCAAGGTGCAGGTGCGATGGCTTCAGCATTTTTGTTAAATATGAAAAATATTGGTATAGGCTTTGACTTAGGAGCAAATTACAAAATAAATCCAGAAATAGAAGTTTACGGTTCATTAAATGATTTTGGTTTCATAAACTGGAGCAACAATCCACATAATTTTATGAGCGAAGGAGAATACGATTTTAGAGGTATAGAATTTAAGATTTTTGACAAGAATGAAAATAAATTTGATGAATCTGTTGATAATCTTATGGACACATTAATTAATACTTTTAAATTTGATTTACTTGAAACAAGCTATATAACTTGGTTGCCTTCTAATCTATATCTTGGTGGAAAATATAAGTTCCATGAGAAACTACACTTTAATGTACTTTATAGAGGAGAGTTTTACAGAAAATCATATTTACAATCACTTACTATTGGAGCTAGTTCTAATATAACCAACTGGTTAGCTGCATATTTAACTTGGTCTTATGCCAACAATTCTATAAATAATATTGGATTCGGACTAAATGTAAGAGCTGCTATCTTTAATTGGTATATAGTAACAGACAGTTTTACCAACATGATGTTTCCTCAAAAAGCTAAAAATTTCAATATTAGAATGGGTTGTAATATGACATTTGGCTATAAGAAAATTAGATCTAGCGCTTCTATGGAAATGTAAAACTAAGTTTTAGGGCTAGTGAGAGAGAAAATTCATAGATATATATATATATTCGGATTAGGCGTTATTGCTTTCTTTATGCCTATTTCCGAATTTCTTACCAATGCTTGTATTATAATGCTTTCAACTAATTATTTAATTGAAGCAAATTTTAAACAAAAGATAAAAACTATTTCAAAAAATAAAGAACTACTATTTTTTTTACTTTTATTTTTTATTCCTTTAATTTGGTTTTTCAATTCTCAAAACATGGAGTTTGCTCTCCGCGACATTAAAATTAGACTTCCACTTTTAGCTCTACCAATAATAATAGCAAGTTCAAAAGCACTAACAAATAAACAATTTAAAACCATTGTTTTTTTATTTATAGCTGGAGTGTTAACTAGCACATTAGCAGGTTTATTGGCATATTTGGGAATTTATTTCGAACTGAAATCTGATAATGTTAGACACTATTCGGTGTTTATAAGCCATATAACATTATCTGTTATGATGAGCCTCGCAATTTTATTATTGACATATTTTATTATAAAAAGGAAATTCTCAAAATTAATTTATTATCTAATTGCAATAGCAATAATTTTTTGGCTAATGCTCTTTTTTGCTCTTATTCAAGGTTTTACAGGACTTGGAGTTTTAATTGTAACGAGTATATGTGTTTTAGCTTACAAAATGTTTACTCACAAAAACAAGAAAATTAAAATTTTGAGTTTCTCTGTTCTTATTCTTTTAATAGGCAGTATAGCTATATATCTAAGTGTTCAAATTAAAGATTTTTACACGCCTTCCAACCCTGATATTCAATTAAAAGAATGTTCTATTTACGGTAATCCTTATGTATCTGACACCACAGTTTATTTATTAGAAAATGGAAATTTTATTTACTATAATGTTTGCGAAAAGGAATTAAGAGTAGCTTGGAACAATAGAAGTTTAATGAATTTTGATGGTTATGACGCTAAAGGACAGTTATTATTGCATACTATAGTAAGATATATGGCTTCAAAAGGTTTGGACAAAGATGCTGAAGGATTTAAAGAGCTAACGGATAAAGACATTGTAAATATTGAAGCAGGACATACCAACTATCGTTTTGTTGATAAAAGAGGAATAAGTCAAAGAGTTTATAATATAATTTGGCAGATTGATGTTTATTTAAAAGGCGTTCCTCCTGACGGACATTCCATAACTCAAAGATTTGAATTTCAAAAGTATGGTTTAATCTTAGCCAAGCGAAATTTATTATTAGGCACTGGCACTGGCGATTTAGATGATGAATATAAAGCAATTTATGAAGAATTTGATTCTAAAATAAACATACAAAACAGACATAGAGCACATAACCAATTTCTTACTTTTTACATAACTTTTGGTATTATTGGAGCTAGTTTTTGTATGTTGGCGTGGTTTTATCCAATTTTTACCAATTTTAGATCAAGATCTCCGTATTTTATATTATTTTTCTTAATTGCGAGTTTTTCTATGTTTGCAGACGACATGTTGGAGACATCTTCGGCTGTAGTATTTATTTCATTTTTCTACTCTTTATTTTTATGGGGTATAGAACAAGTTAAAGAAAAAAACTAAAAATATGACCAAAAAAGATTTTATGAAATTAGCAATTGATTTATCAATTGAAAATATAGATAAAGGTGGCGGACCTTTTGGTGCTGTAATTGTTAAAGATAATAAAGTTATTGCTGCATCTGGAAATAGTGTAACAAATGATTTAGACCCTACTGCACATGCAGAAGTAAATGCAATAAGAAAAGCTGCAAAGGTTTTGGGTAATTTCGACCTAAGTGGTTGCGAAATTTATGCATCTTGCGAACCTTGTCCAATGTGTTTAGGTGCAATATACTGGGCTAGAATTGACAAATTATATTTTGCCAATACAAAAGTAGATGCCGACAAAATTGGATTTAGCGACAAGTTTATTTACGATGAATTTGAGAAAAAAGTAAGCGAAAGAGACTTAAAAACAGAAAATTTTATGAGAGAAGAAGCTCTTGAAGCTTTTAGAAAATGGGAAAATTCACAAACAAAAACAGAATATTAAAAGCTTTTTACAAAAATCATAATGGCTAATATTCTTAAAGCAGAATTTTTTAATCGTGATGTATTAGAAGTAGCTCCTGATTTAATAGGTAAAATTCTTGTTCGCAAATTTGATGACGGCAGTGAATTAAGACTAAAAATAAAAGAAACTGAAGCATACAAAGGAGAAGAAGATAAGGCTTGTCATGCTTCAAAAGGAAAAACTCCTCGTACAGAAACAATGTACCTAGAGGCTGGTACAATATACATTTATTTAATTTATGGAATGTATTATATGTTGAACTTTGTTACTTTCAAAGAAGATGTTCCGCAAGCTGTTTTAATAAGAGCTGCTGGCGATTATAATGGTCCTGGAAAATTAACAAAAGCTCTTAAAATTGATAAAAACTTTAACAAACAAAACATTGCAACTTGTCCAAACTTATGGGTTGAAGATGATTCAAAAAAA
>DAONZU010000043.1:0-18256 GCA_035406965.1 Bacteroidales bacterium | reverse complement strand
ATTACTACTTTTATTACGTGCTTGCCGGGTGTTAAATTTGACAAAGGAATATATTCTGGTTGTGTTAAAGTTCCAGGACACCAATTTGAGCGACTTAAATCACTGCTCGACAAGCCATTACTAAAATTACCCGAAGCTGGATTAGAAAATCTGTAAGTTGCACAATCATAACGCCAAGGAATAAAACTATAAATTTCTTTATCATCAATAAAAATTTTATTCATTTTTGGCACAAACTCATCTCCACTCCCCCAGCCTCCATGACCTGTAGAAGTATATAGCAAAACAGGATTTTCTAAATTTTCGGGAACTGTAAACTCACTTACTAAAGTATCTGACTTGAAAAACTTACCGTAATTTTGCCCTGACATTTCCAAAATATTTACCGTATTAAAAACTGGAAGAATAAATTTCTGCACATTTTCATCAGCAGAACCAAAACTTGGATAAAAATTAAGTTTTAAATTTATAATATGACCGCCCTTATCGTAATTTCCAATAAATACGCCAAACCAAACATATTCATCATCAGGCAATAATTGCGAAACTTCTTGTTTATAGGTAATTTTTTCAGCCCAAGGATAATTATTTATTGGACGCAAAGTATTAAAATGTCCAGCTCCAAAAGAAGTAAAAAAACGCATTAGCTCAATTTGTGGCAAAAACTTTGAAGTTGCAATCATTCCTTGATATTTCTCCCCAAATTTGTCTTCAAATACAGGCATTTCGCTTTTATCGCCAAATATAGCTTTTAACATTGGACGAAAATCATCATTATCTGGCAACATAAAAACCGAACCTGTTCTGTCATAAGCATCTCCATTTGATTTCACATCTAATTCAACATAAAAATACGCATTTTTAAAAGATTTATCTATTTTTACTTTTTTCAAAACAATTCCACCATTAGACAAATGATAAACCACATCTGGTTCAGTGTCTTCAAGATTTATTTGCTCAATATTTGTATCAAAATTTATTTGTGCATCTTCAAAAATGCTTAATCGAGAATAACGCGATAAAATCACTTTTTCTTCAAATTCAGAATCTGAAATTTTTACAGCTTTATCATATTGATATTCAGGCAATTCTACGTTTTTTACTTTTTGAATTTCTGAAGCTACAATTTCTCTATTCCCATTTACAACAACTTTTAAAGCTAAAGATTTTTCTTCAGGAATAAAGGCAGAATAAGGATTTCCATAAGCTGGTGCTTTATCGGTAAACCAAACTTCTATTTTGTTTGAAAATGAAAAAAACACAGCTAATTTACATTTATATCCAAGAATTGTCTCAGTAGAGTTTTCAATGTTTTCAGGTTTTATAAGTTCTGAAAAAGGTTTTGAATTACGATATAAATTATTTTCAAACTCCATTATTTTAGAGTTTTCTTTTTTATTAAAATCAGTAAACTGCTGAACTTTAGCATTTTGCGAAGACAAATAAACAATATTATCTTTAAAATAAATTGAAAAATCTCCGTCTTCTTGATATTTTCCGTTAGAATAGCTTTTGTAAGTAATTTTATAAGTTTGAGAAAAACTTATCCAAGGCAACAACAGTAAAAATAGTAATGAAATTTGCTTTAACATATTATATATTTTATTTTGCTTTACTTAGTTTCAAAGCTCTTACAACTAAAAATATTCCAGCCAAAACAACAGGAATGCTTAAAATTTGTCCCATATTTAATGCCATAGAATCTTCAAATGCGACTTGATTTTCCTTCACAAATTCTATAAAAAATCTTGCTGTAAACACCATAATAAAGAAAACTCCGAGTAAAAATCCCCCAGCATTTCTAAATCTTTCAACTTTATACAATCTCATCAAAACTATAGAGGTAATAATATAACAAATTGCTTCGTACAACTGTGTCGGGTGGCTTGGAAATGTATCTCCGTTGCGTATAAAAACAAATCCCCAGGGCAAATCGGTTTGATGACCATAAATTTCGGAATTGAATAAATTTCCCAAGCGTATTAAAGCTCCTGCAAAACCTGTTGGCACAGCTATTCTATCAATAAGCCAAAAGAAAGATTTTTTTGTAGATTTTCTATAATAAATCAATATTGCAATTATAATTCCTATTGCTCCACCATGACTTGCAAGTCCCTGATAGCCAATAAATTCAAACTCTGGACTAAATCTTATAGGCAAAAATATTTCCAATAAATTTTTAGAAAAATATTCCCAATCATAAAAAATGCAATGTCCCAATCTTGCTCCTAACAAGCCACCAACGACAACCCATACTGTAAGAGTGTCTAATTCTCGAACAGGTACTCCTTCTTGTTTGTAATATCTTTTAATAATAAAATAGCTAACAATAAAACCTAAAGCAAAAAGCAAGCTATAAGTTCTTAGTTGCAAGACTCCAAAGTCAATAAGAATTGGACCAACGTCCCATATAATATAATTTAGCATTTTTTAATATTTTTTACAAAAATAATATGTTAATCTTAAATACTGAAAGATATTTTATGTTTTTATTTTTTTATAAAAAAAGGTGCCTTACATACGTAAAACACCTTTATTATTTTTGTTCTAAAATTTGTTTTAAAACAAGCTCAAGAAAAAAGATTTTTTATTCCTTTTTACTTTCTTGCAATAAATTTCTAATTTCTGTAAGAAGAACTTCTTCTTTTGATGGTTCTGGTTCTGGCTCTGGTTCTGGTTCTTTTTCTTCTTTTCTTTTCAAAGCATTAATGCCTTTAACAACAAGAAATATTGCCCATGCAACAATCAAGAAGTCAATAGCAATTTGAATAAATTTTCCATAATTTAAAGTTACAGCAGGATTTTCACCACTTGCTTCTTTTAAAACTATAACCAAATCAGTAAAATTAACACCACCGATTAATAATCCTATTGGTGGCATAATAACATCGGCAACTAATGATGCTACAACTTTTCCAAAAGCAGCACCAATTATAATACCTATAGCCATGTCTATAAGGTTGCCTTTAATTGCAAAATCTCTAAATTCTTTTAACATAAGTTTACTTTTTAAAATTAAAATTTATATGTAAGTCCTAATCCTATCATTTGTTTAATTTGAAGTTTTGGACTAAAATGTTCTATATTATCTGCATCAATCCATTTAATATCAACATCATCATCATAAATCATTGTATAATGAATGCTTGCACTAAACCAATTATTAATTTTCATCATTACAAGATTTTCCCAGTTAACATCAATATTTTGTGGCTTTTCCAAGTAATTAGAAAACAGGTCAATTTTTGTTGTATAAGTCATATTTTTTAAGAAATTGACTTTATATTGAGCTTTTATATATCCCCCAAACTCTGGTCTCATAGTTTTTCCTTTTTCAACTCCAAAAGCTCCTATGCTTGACAAATACTCGTCTATAACAAAAGTTACTTTACCTGTTAGTGGTGAAATTAATAGCGAGAAATTATCACATGGTTTGTAGTCCATACCAATTGACAAGTTTAGATAAGCTGGAGAGAAAAAGTCTGATATTTTAACTGTATCTGTAGGATTTTTAAAACCTTTATCGAATTGAGACTTAAAACCTATTAAAGCAGCGTAATACCAATGTTCGAAAGCGTATCTACCATATTTTGAAGAAAAATCAATTTTGTCATCTGTTTTATAAATTATTTGATTTTCTTTAATTCCTTGAAACATTTTGCCATAGCCTAAATCTAATGTATTGTCCCAAGTCATTCGATTTTTCTTAAAATTAGCAAATAAATTCACAAATGAGTTTGCTGCAATAGAGTTTTGTCCTCCAGCTGCCCAATTGGTAAAAGAAATTTGAGAAGCATTTAAAGACATCATTCCGCCTTTTTTCCATTCTCCTTTTGTTGATACTGATTCTTCTTGCGAAAACACATTAATACAAGCAAAGCTTAGAATTAGAATCAGAGTTAAAATTAAATTTTTTTTCATTATTATAATTTTTAGTTGTTTATTATATATTTTACTTAAATCATACTAAAATCGTACAAAATCTGTATTATAACAGAATAATATTCAAAATGTTTAGAACAAAAAAAAACAGAATTCTTCAACTCTGTCTTTCCTTAGTACCCGGAGCCGGAATCGAACCGGCACGATTTTTAAAAATCACTGGATTTTAAGTCCAGCGCGTCTACCTATTCCGCCATCCGGGCACACATATATGCCCTTTTAAAAAAAAAGAGCGAGAAACGAGACTCGAACTCGCGACCCCGACCTTGGCAAGGTCGTGCTCTACCAACTGAGCTATTCTCGCAAATGCGGTGCAAAGATAAAACATTTTTTTTCTTTCTACCAAATTTTTTTTAATTATTTTTTTAAAAGAATTTATATTGTGTGCAACTAACTATAAATCAGACTATTAAACATAAATAACTTCTGGTTCTAATATAACATTAAAATTTTGGAATACTTTTTCTTTAATTATTTCTGCGAGTTCGCAAATATCTCTTCCAGTTGCTTCGCCTGTTTCATTTATTATTACCAAAGCTTGATTTTTATGCACAGCAGCTCCTTTGTGTTCAAAGCCTTTAAAACCTAATTTATCAATCATCCAAGCAGCAGCAAGTTTGTAATTACCATTTGGCAAGTTGTAAAAACGTAAGTCATCATATTTTTTCATTAAAACATCAAACTGTTTTTGATTAATAATTGGATTTTTGAAAAAACTTCCTGCATTTCCAATTTGTTCTGGATCGGGCAATTTAAAATTTCTAATATTTATAACAGCTTCCCTTACATCTTTTGCACTAACATCAGTTTTTCCATTAAAATATTTCTGAATATCAGCATATTCACAGTTTAATTTAGGCTGTTTAAATAGTTTATAAATAACATTTAAAACCAAAACTTTATCTTTCAGTTGATTTTTAAAAATGCTATTTCTATATGCAAATTTACAGTCAGAATTTTTTATTGTTTTAATTTCGTAAGAATTTAAGTCTAAATATTCTACTTCATCAACAAAATCTTTTGCTTCCACCCCATAAGCTCCAATGTTTTGAACTACAGACGCTCCTACAGTTCCTGGTATCAAAGAAAGATTTTCTAAACCATAAGCCTTGCTATTTAAAGTATCTTCAACAAACTTATCCCACACATATCCAGCTGAAGCTTTTATAAAAATAAAATTTTCATCTTCTTTAATCACCTCCATTCTTTGACCTACTGGATGAATTATTAAACCATCAAAATCATTTTGAAATAGCAAATTACTTCCGCCACCAACAACTAAAAGTTTAAGTGTTTTATCGTGATTAGATTTAAGAAAATCAATAATTTCATCATCATGTTCGTACTCAACTAAAACAGAGGCTTTTACATCTATTCCAAAAGTATTGTACTTTTTAATTGAACAATTTTTAAATATCTGCATCGTTAAATAATTTTGTAACAAATTTAGAAATTATTTACAAAATATAAAATCTATAAATATATTTTGTAGTTTTGAAAAATATTATGAAACCAAAACGAATAATAGTATCTGTAAGCAATGATTTGAGCATAGACCAAAGGGTTGATAGAATTTGCAATAGTCTTTGCGAATGGGATTATGAAGTTTTATTAGTTGGAAGAAAGCTCAAACTCAGCAAAAATCTTGATGAAAGAAATTACAAAACAAAAAGATTTAAACTTTTATTCGAAAAAGGCGTATTATTTTACACCTGTCTAAATATTAGATTGTTTTTCTATTTATTATTTTCAAAAGCTGATATTTTCCTTTCAAATGACTTAGACACATTGCCTGCTAATGCTCTTGCAAGTTTTTTTAGAAATAAAAAATTAGTTTACGATAGCCACGAGCTTTTTACCGAAGTTCCGGAATTAGAAAACAAAAAATTTAAGAAAAAAATATGGGGTTTTTTAGAAAAAATTTCTTTTAAAAGAATTGATAAAGCCTATACTGTTTGTGAGTCTATTGCAGATTTTTATTTTAAAAAATATGGAATTAAAATGTCTGTGGTAAGAAATTTACCAACGCTAAAAAATATTACTAACAAATTTGAAAATCGCGAAAATATTATCATTTATCAAGGTGCTTTAAATAAAGAAAGAGGAATTGACATTATGATAAAAGCCATGCAACACATAGAAAATGCAAAATTAATAATTGCTGGTTCTGGCGATTTAGAACAAGAATTACATTTGCTAAGCAAAGACTTAAACTTAGAAACTAAAGTTGAATTTACTGGCAAACTAAACTTCAAGGACTTATTTGAACAAACACAAAGAGCGAAACTCGGACTTTCATTAGAACAAGGTAAAAGTTTGAATTATTATTATGCACTTCCAAATAAAATTTTTGATTATATACAAGCTGGTGTTCCTGTGATTTGTTCAGATTTTCCTGAAATGAAAAACATTGTTGATAATTATAAAGTTGGCGTTTCTTCAAAAATTTCTGACGAAAAAACATTGGCAAAAACAATAAACGAACTACTTGATAATGAGCAAGTTTTAAATAATTTCCACCAAAACTGCATTAAAGCAAGAGAAGAATTAAATTGGGAAAATGAGAAAGTAGTTTTAAAAACTTTATTTTAAGTTTTTTCCTAAAAATAAGACAAATTATTGCTTAACGGGTTCAACTTTTTTGCCAAAAAATCTAATAACTAAAAAGCAAATCCCAATTAAAATAGGATATGCGATCCAAGGACTTAATCCATATGCTACTGGCAGAGTTCCAAAAACTAAACCAACCACAGCAACTGTAACAGCATAAGGCAATTGAGTTCTAACATGTTGAATATGATTACAAGAAGAAGCCAAAGAGCTTAAAATTGTTGTATCTGAAATTGGTGAGCAATGGTCGCCAAATACCGAACCTGCAATAACAGTTGATACAACATGAGAGAAAATCATTAAACTTGCATTGTAATCCATTCCTGTTTCTTGGCATAAAAACCATGTTGCTGGTAAAACTAAAGGATACATTATTGCCATTGTTCCCCACGAAGTGCCTGTGCTAAACGACATTACAGCAGAAATAACAAAACTTAAAACAGGTAAAAGATATGGACTCATATTTGCAGATTGTATTGCTGAGGTAATAAATTCAGCAGTATGTAAATCTGAAATTAGGGCAGCAAGCGACCATGCCAAAATTAAAATTACAATTGCCGACAACATAGCTTTAAACCCATTAATCATGCTATCCATTGTGTTTTGCAAACCAAGTTTTTTCTTACTTAAACTCAAGAACATTGCAGAAATCAACCCGCCTAAAGAACCCCAAATCAAAGCTTTATAAGAATCTGAAGCTCCTATTGTTTCCGAAATTTTTGTTATAAATCCTATAGATTTATTTTCCCAAACAGCAGGATTCCAACCTGTATAAAAAAGACCTGCAATAGTTCCAAATATAATAATTGCAATAGGAATAATAGCGTTGTAAATGTTTGGTTTAATATGGTCAGAAACTTCCATTTCTTTTAAATCGGTTTGCAGTTTTTGTTCCATATCAGCTGCTGTAACACCTTTTTCTCTTGCTCGTCTTTCTGCGGTTAGCATAGGACCATAATCTCTGCCTGCATAAATTAAAATCAGTATAAAAATTAGAGTTAAGATTGGATAAAAAGAATATTTAAGACTTGAGAAAAAGATATTATAAGCACTCTCATTTAATCCAAGTTGAGTGATAGAATTTTGAATATATGAAAGTTCTGCTCCTATCCATGTTGTAACAAAAGCAATAGAAGCCACAGGTGCTGCGGTGCTATCAACAATATAAGCCAATTTTTCTCGCGAAATTTTAAGTTTATCCGTTACTGGACGCATTGTATTTCCTACTACTAAAGTATTTGCGTAGTCATCAAAAAATATTACTAAACCCAACAACCAAGTAACAAACTGCCCTGAACGTGGATTATTAGCACGCCGAGATAAAATATTTATCACAGCTTTCATTCCACCATTTTTTGTAATAATCTGCACAGTAGCACCAATTAACATAGAAAAAATGATTATAGACAAATGCTCGGTTTTAAAAAGAGCACGCAAAACATAAGTATCAGGAATTGTAAGTATTGCTTTAAAAATTGATAGGATAACATTTGTGCCAGAATATATCCAAATTATAAAAGTCCCACTAAACAAACCTATGAATAAAGCAGAAAAAACTTCTTTAAAAATTAAAGCAAACAATATTGCAATCAATGGTGGAATTATCGACATCCAAAGAGGAATTGGTTTTATAGTTTTGCTAGCTTCAATCCCCTCGCACTGAATGTTTAAATCTGTTTTCTCATTAAAAATATATTCAAATTCTGCAATTCCATCAACAAAAACTATGTTAAATGCTTTATTATTTAATTTGATTTCTCGTACACAGTTGATATCTGCAATATTTCCAAGGCTATCTTTGGCTACCAAACTAATTTTTGTATTTATGCCTTCTACGATTGCAAAATCAGTTTGTATATCTATTGATTTTATTATATAGTTTTCTGAAAACAAATTTGCAGTACTAAAAACAAGTACTGCAAACAAAACCAGTATATTTTTGTGCTTAAACATTAGAAGTTAGTCCATTCCTTAACTTGCTCAGGTGTTGGATTTTGCAAGCCAAGTTTATGTTTTTTATTCCATCCGCACAGTATTTGATGCAATTTTCCTACATTAGCTTCTTTTAGCTGAGCCAAAGAAGTAAAGCCTGATTTGAATAAAATTTTTGCCCATTCTTCTGGTATGCCTTTTTCTACAAAAACAGATTCATTAAAAATTTCTGCCTTTTTCTCAGGTTTCATTTGTGGGAAAAACAAAACATCTTGAATTGATGGACTATTAGTCATAAACATTGTTAATCTATCAATTCCAATTCCCATTCCTGCGGTTGGTGGCATTCCATATTCTAAAGCACGTAAAAAATCTCTATCAATAAACATAGCTTCATCATCGCCTTTTTCGCTAAGTTTAAGTTGGTCTTCAAATCTTTCTTTTTGGTCTATAGGGTCATTTAACTCAGAATAAGAATTTGCAAGTTCTTTACCGTTAACAATAAGTTCAAATCTTTCGGTTAAGCCAGGAATTGAGCGATGTTTTTTAGTTAGTGGCGACATTTCTATTGGATAATCTGTGATAAAAGTAGGTTGAATAAAATGGTCTTCACATTTTTCTCCAAAAATAGCATCAATCAATTTGCCTTTACCCATTGTGTCGTCAATTTCTATATCTAATTCTTTGCAAATTTGTCTTAATTCATCTTCAGATTTTCCTGCAATGTCGTAGCCTGTATATTTTTTAATAGCATCATACATACTTACTCTTGCAAATGGAGTTTTATAGTCGATTATTTTATCTTCTAATTGGACTTTAGTAGTTCCATGTAATGCAACAGCAACTCTTTCGACCATTTCTTCGGTAAATTCCATCATCCATTTATAGTCTTTATAAGCCACGTAAATTTCTAATACTGTAAATTCTGGATTATGGGTTCTGTCCATTCCTTCGTTACGGAAATCTTTTGCAAATTCATAAACTCCATCAAAACCACCTACTATAAGTTTTTTCAAATAAAGTTCGTTAGCAATTCGAAGGTAAAGAGGAATATTTAAAGCATTATGATGAGTAACAAAAGGACGAGCAGCTGCTCCACCGGGAATTGGCTGTAATATTGGTGTTTCAACTTCTAAATATCCTTTTGAATTAAAAAACTCACGCATTGTGTTTACTATTTTTGTTCTTTTTACAAACACATCTTTCACATGAGGATTTATAATCAAATCAACATAACGTTGACGATAACGCATTTCTAAATCTGTTACGGCATCAAAAACATGTCCGTCTTTTTCTTTCACTATAGGAAGTGGACGTAAAGCCTTAGTTAAAACAGTAAATTCTTTAACATGAACAGAAATTTCGCCCATTTGAGTTCTAAAAACATAGCCTTTCACGCCGATAATATCGCCAATATCAAGCAAGCGTTTAAACACAACATTATACATTGTTTTATCTTCACCTGGACAAATATCATCACGTTTAAAATAAAGCTGTATTCTTCCTTTACTATCTTGTAATTCAGCAAAAGAAGCATTTCCCATAATACGACGAGACATAATTCTTCCAGCAAGAGAAACAGATTTTAAATTTTCTGGCATATTTTCATCAGAAAATGTTTCTAAAATATCTGTTGAATAAATATCTACATGATATTCTGCTGCTGGGTATGGGTCAATTCCTAAATTACGAAGTTCTTTTAACGATTCTCTTCTCTGAATTTCTAAGTCACTTAATCCAATATAATCCATATAATTTTAAAATTTTAGAATTTTTATTGCAAAAATACATTAAATTTTCGATTATTAGCAAATAGATAGAATTAAATTAAGAATTAAGAATTGAAGAATTAAGAATTGTTTGCTCGCTTTGCTCGCTTGGATTTGGCTTTGCAGAGTGAGCTTGCGAACTCCCGACTTGTCCAAATTAGTGCGACAAATTTAATTTTTTTAAAAACATTTGCATTCTACCCTTGCTTTAGCACTAATTCTAATATTTCATTTTGTTTTTTCGTTGATTTTCTGGCGTTTGTGGCGTTTTTGTATTCAACTACTACTTTTTTTGAATTTATCGTCCATTATTAACCTTCTTTTAATTGAACAAATGCCATAAAGTAGCAAATTATACAGTATAACAGGCTTTTCGTTTAAATAAAATTAAGTTATGTTTGTAAATAGCTTTTGATATTTTTCAAAGTATTCACAATTTTATTAAGTTTATCTTGCTGTTCCATAATAGTTTTCCCGACTTGTCCAAATTAGTGCGACAAATTTAATTTTAAAAAAATATTTGCATTCTACCCTTGATTTAGTACTAATTCTAATATTTCATTTAGTTTTCTCGTTGATTTTCTGGCATTTGTGGCGTTTTTGTATTCAACTACTACTTTTTTTGAATTTATCGTCCATTATTGACCTTATTTTAATTGAACAAATGCCATAAAGTAGCAAATCATACAGTATAACAGGCTTTTCGTTTAAATAAAATTAAGTTATGTTTGTAAATAGCTTTTAATATTTTTAAAAGTATTCACAATTTTATTAAGTTTATCTTGCTGTTCCATAATAGTTTTCCAAATTAGTCATACCTTAATTTAATTTAGCAAAATAATATTTTAACCTAAGTATCTATCTTACAGGAGTTTAGCTCAGCTTGGTTTTTATTATTGATTTTACTCTTTTTTATAAGATCAAATTCATTTCAAAAAAATCAAATTTTTTACATGTAAATTAGAAGCTAAAAAACAGCCTTAGTGCGACAAATTCGACATTTCTTGAGCGTAACTCATTGATACTCAGTGGTTATGTTTTTGCAAAATAAGAGGGCGGACAAGTCGGGAAGAATTAAGAATTGAAGAATTAAGAATTGTTTGCTCGCTTTGCTCGCTTGGATTTGGCTTTGCAGAGTGAGCTTGCGAACTCTGCGAAGCAATAGACGCGTCAGCCTCTTTTAACTTTTAACTTTTACCTTTTAACTGATAATGCGTCAGCCTCTTTTAACTTTTAACTTTTAACTTTTAACTGTCTAAACTCTGCTCTAAATGATGTATAATTCCGTCTGCTAATCCTATTCGCGGTGCAACAACTTTTTTGATATTTGCAGTTTTGCATATTGTTGTAAATATTTCCAAAGCAGGAACGATAACGTCTGCTCTATTGGGATTTAGTTTAAAATTTTCTATTCTTTCGTCAACACTTTGTTCTTTAAGTGTTTCATAAAGTTCATTAAGTTCTTTATAGGTCATGCACTCGCTATATCTTTTAGACAGCATACTATGAACCTTATTTATATTTCCACCCGAACCTATTATCCCAATTGGATGATATTTTGATTTTATTTTTTGAAGATATTGAATAAAGTCTGCTATTTCGCTAATTGGAGTTGCAGCATTAAGCATTCTAACAGTACCTAATTTAAAAGTGTTGGTACATGCTTTTTGAAAATTATTATAAACAATAATCTCTGTACTACCACCTCCAACGTCAACATAAATATAGCTATCCTTACTTGAAAAATATTTATCTGGTTCGCCAGCTTCATAAATAAGTTCACCTTCCTCTAAGCCACTAATGATTTCGACATCAATATCACATGTTTTTTTGATATTTTCTATAATTTTTTTTGAATTTTTGGCTTCTCTCATTGCCGAAGTTGCACAAGCTCTATATTTACTTACATTGTAAACTTTCATAAGTAGCGAAAAGCTCTTCATTGCCATTAATAAATCTTCTTGCCTTTCTTTGCTAATTTCGCCATACATAAAAACATCACTTCCCAATCTTATAGGTACGCGGATAAAAGCAACTTTTTTAAATTCTTTACGAGTAGTGTAATCTTCTATATTTTTAACTAATAAACGTATGGCGTTTGAACCAATATCAATTGCTCCTAATGTAGTTATTTTCATTTATTATTCTCCAAATAATAGTTATATAATTCAACTTGAGAACGTATTTTTATGTCAGAATCACTTTGTACATAACTGTTTACTCCATCACTATCAGTAAGCCTTGCCTTAACATTGTCGCTCCATTGTATTTTAAAAACATCTTTTAGAGTTTTTTGTATCGACTTGTCTATTATAGGAATTCCTACCTCTACCCTTCTGTCTAAATTTCTTGTCATCCAATCGGCACTTAGGATATAAGTTTTCTCATCACCTCCATTTCCGAAAATAACCATTCTAGCATGTTCCAAATACTTATCTACAATACTAATCACCTCAATATTTTCGCTCAAGTTTTTAATCTGAGGCACAAGACAACAAGCTCCTCTTATTATAAGCTTTATCTTCACTCCTGCTTTGCTGGCTTTATATAAGAGTTTTATCATTTTTTCGTCTGTCAAGCTATTAAATTTCGCGTAAATGTAAGCCTTTTTCCCTTTTTTTGCAAAAGAAATTTCTTTTTCTATATCATTGGCAAACTTATTTCGCATAAAGTACGGAGATACAAGCAATTGCTTAGAAGTAAATTTTTTATGCGTGTTTTCCAAAAATTCAAATACTTCTCTAGCATCTTGAGCAATTTGATGGTTAGCAGTAAACAGTCCAAAATCTGAATATAACTGAGCTGTTTTCTCATTAAAGTTACCTGTGCCTACATATACATAACCTTTTGTTTGAGAACCTTCTCGCCTTTCTACCAAAACTAACTTACTATGCACTTTCAGTCCTTCAATACTCAGAATTACTTTAACTCCTTCCTTTTGTAAAAGTGCAATATTTTCCACATTTTGTTCTTCATCAAAACGAGCCATTAACTCAATAAGAACCACAACCTTTTTGCCATTTTTCGCCGCATTAATCAAAGCATTTATTACTTTTGAACGTTCTGCTGTACGATAAAGAGTAATACAAATTCGTTCTACTTTTTGGTCTATAGCTGCCTCTGAAAGAAATTGAATAAAATGATGAAAAGTATGATAAGGATAGTTGAGCAAAATATCTTTTTCTCTAATTGAACTAAGTATGCTTGAATTATGTTTTACACGATTTGAATTGATTGGCTTTGGATTTTTGCTTTCAAGACTTGGGTCAACTTTTGGAAAATTCATTAAATCCTTCATAAGGTGATAGCGACCTGTGCCATTCACAAATTTATTGTCCTTAAAACCAAATTTTACTGATATAAGATCCAAAACTTCTTTAGGCATATCTTTGTCGTAAATCAATCTTATAGGTCTGCCGTGCTGTCTATACTCGATGCTTTTTTCAATTTTTTCCATAAAACTTTTAGACACGTCATCATCAAGATTTAACTGTGCGTCTCTTAATATTTTAAAAGCATGAGCAGAGATAGAATCATAATTGAACATAAAAAATATGTCATCTAAACACAACCTAATAATGTCATCTGTAAAAATTATATCCTTTCTATCTCCTTCAGAGGGAAGAACTACAAAACGCGGACAAGATGAGCTAACAGGAATTTCGGCAATTGCAATATTAGAAGTTTTACCCTTTTTCATATGAACAGCAAGGTAGGTATTTCCATCTTTAAAAAAAGGTAATTTTGTGCTTTTCTTGATAAGTATAGGCACCAATCGAGGCGAGATTATTTCTGAATAATAATTTTTACAAAATTCTTTTTGTTCATTATTCAGTTCATGCTCGTTTATAACAAAAATATTATGAGCCTGTAATTTTAAAAGTATCTCGTTATAAGTAGCAGTAAACTCTTGTTGTAGAATAGCTAATTTATTATTTACTAACTCTAATAAATCTTCAGCAATATAGCCTCCAGTAAGTTTCACCTTTTTATACTCTTTAAGCGAAGCCATTCTAATAAGATTAGCTACTCTTACTTTTAGAAACTCATCTTGATTATTGGAAAAAATACCCAAAAATCTAATTCTTTGCAACAAAGGCACAGACTCATCTTTAGCTTCTTGCAAAACTCTTTCATTAAAGCTCAACCAGCTTAACTCTCTGTTATTTATCATTTTGTAAAAATATATAGGTTTTGTGTGCAGAATGTTACAAAGATGTTAAGATGTGGTTACAAACGCATCAGTTAAAAGTTAAAAGTTAAAAGTCGAAAGTCGAAAGTAGCCTTCGGGTTCGGCTTTACTTTATGAACTTTAAACTTTATAAGCTTAGGTGTTTTATAAGTGTTCAAATGCACATCAGTTAAAAGTTAAAAGTTAAAAGTCGAAAGTCGAAAGTAGCCTTCGGGTTCGGCTTTACTTTATGAACTTTTGCTTTCAGCGAGCTCGTAAACTCGGTTCAAACTTTTAACTTTACAAACTTAGGTGCTTAACGTTCATAATATTCAAAAGCGTCTATAATATCAAGATAAACTCCATCAAAATTAGCAGTTAAAATACGGTCTAAATAAGCATTTTCGTTTCCATAAATAATATTTTTCCATTCTGTGTTCCAATAACGCACTTTGTAATTACCTTTCCACGATGGATTTTCTTTGTCTAACCAGTTGGGTTTGTTAGGTTTCCACGATGACTGCCAATAATAGCGATAATCTTCCGCCTCGCCTATTGACATATAAGCAATAACAAGACGTTTGCCTCCATTAGCTTTTTTACGTAATTGTTCAATTTCAGTAGCCGAAAAAGCTGTTCCGTCTTGAAAAAACAAGTCCATAATTAAAGCATCATAATTTGTAGCACAAACAGCTGAAATAAATGCAGATTTTGTATCGTAATTTTCAGGATTTATCAGATAAAAGAAATTTTTAACATCTGCTAACTTTCCAATAGAATCAGCATTTTCATACATTACAGGTGTTGGTGGTATGCAGTTTAAATTGCGACTATTGGCAGCAAATGACACATAACCACAATTAGAATTTTTTGAATAAGAATCAGAAACTTTTGACGAAGTTGAACAATAATCTGTTACTAAAATGATCTTGCCAAGAGCCTTAGAGCTATTCAAATAAGATTTTAAATAATCGCTTTCATTTGCAGGAGTGGCAATATCATCTTTATCATAGCCATAAAAAAGAGATTCCTGACCATGTCCATCAATAGCAGCTAAATACTCACTTGCCAAAACTTCAGTACCTTCGTCTCCCATTTTTACAAGCTCAACACCATTTTGAGGAATAACAACAAAATTAGAATTACGCTGCTTAGCATATTGACTAATCTCAATAACAAACTTACGCATTTCTTGACGAAAATCAACGCCTTTATCGCGTTTGCATGCTGCAAAGAAAACTAAAGCAAGCAGTATAATGTATATTTTTTTCATGTTAACACCTAATCAGTTAAAAGTTGAAAGTTGAAAGTTGAAAGTTGAACCGAGTTTACGAGCTCACCGAAGGTAAAATGGCTGACGCGTCTATTGCTTCGCAGAGTTCGCAAGCTCACTCTACTTGCATGGGTTAGTTTTAAACCACAAAAGACACAAAAGAGCACAAAAGTTAAAAGCGATGCACTTAACGTAGTTGAAGTGTCCAAAGAATTTCGGCATCCCAATTTCGCTCGACACCCGATATTCAAATAACTTTATGAACTTTAAAAACTTTAAAAACTTTTAACTAATTGTCCCTTACACAGCGAACAGAAAAGCCGAGACTCTTGGTATCGTAGAACCTAATAACACTACTGTAACCGTAGCGCAGACTCCTGTACCATGCATTATCGGTATCATACTCGGTAGCACTCCACCAATAACCGTAGTTTCCAATACTGAAGAAATAACCATTGAGGTAGTAGCCACCTGGAAGAGCTGTAAAGCCAGATTCATTATTAGCACCTTCATTTGGACTTTGCCAATGATCACATCCTGCTTCTTTAAGTTTTCCCCCTTCATCATTACCTCGCCAACCTGCCTCATTTGCTTGCTCTGGTGACATTCCAAGATACATCTCAAGCTGTTGCCATTCTGCATCGCTTGGCAAATGCCAGCCTGCAGGACATATACCTTGTACACCACTCGGATTTTCATTACTACTTGTTGCTCCGTTCATAGCAGTGTTCCAATCATATAAATAACCATATGTTGCAATATATGAATCGTCATTATTATAAGCCCAATAATTTCCACTTGAAGGTTTATAAGCAAGGTTCTCTGCCATCCATGTTTGAGAACCAATATGTACGGTTTGATAAGTATAACCATCTCGAGAATCTGTAAATGTTCCATAAGTTGGACCATCAGTTACTACAATATAGTCGTTTTTAGTTTTACTTGAGCTTAAAATCCCATTACTCGCAGTTAAAGTTACAGTGTAAGTACCTTCATTCTCATAAATATGAGCAGGATTTTGCTCTGTAGAAGTTTGTCCATCGCCAAAATCCCATTGCCATTGAGTAGCCTCTAAAATAGAATTGTCGGTAAAAGATACTGAGTTGCCAAGCATAATATTTGTAGCACTTGCAGAAAAATCTACTACAACCATACCATTAGCCTCAAAAAGACTTATTAATTGGTCAACATAAGATTTTGTAGCTGCATCTTGGGCATTTACAGGGTTGGCAAGGTCGGTAATATTTTGAGAGCTTGCACTATTACTTATAGAAAGGACATTTGTAAGATTTTGAGTTTCAATTTTTAAATAACCTGCGTTATTAGTAAAATCATTTAAGTCTGTTGGTCTATCAGTTACTTCATTCCAAGCAGGAACCCAAGCTATAGGTCTATAAAGTCCTGAATGATTACCCCATGAGTAAGCTGTATTCCAATTTGCAATATTCAATTCAGGTTTACCTTGTAAATCATCGTAATTGCCACTAAACAAAGTAGGTGTATTTATCAAGTCTTCATAATCACCTGTAGTTGCTACTTCTTTAAAATCAGGTTTACCCTCAATATTATCCCAAGTAACATTAGCTGCATTTACTTGCCCTGGTTCAAATTTACCTGTTGCTTCATTAAAAACTAAAACATCGCCATTAACTGCTCCTGTAGCATCAATATAAACAACATCGCGAGCAGTAAAAGCATAAGGAACTGTTACAAACTCAATTGTGCCAAGTGTTAAATTAAAGCTTAAACTTGCAGTTGGGTCATAATCAACTTTCATAAACTTAGCACCATTTGCCCAATCAATATCTGCAAATTCGCCTTGATTGATATGTGGGTCTCTACCCATTTGAAATGCAAAAGAACCATAAGCATTAGTCATCAATGAGCGAATTTCACGATAAACTTGTGGTCCTTCAGCTGAACCATCTAAAATAGTTAGCTGTATCATTATTTGCGTATTGCCCATAACTTCACCACTTGCATCACGAGCTATTGCCTGAAAATTTATTGCATCAGGAACTTGAGAATATGCAGTCTTTGCTGCAAATAAACTCACAATTGCGAATAAAATCGCAAAACAAAATTTTGTAAATAAATTTCTCATAATATTATTGTTTAATTATTTTTACTGCATTAATTGTCTCTGTTTCTTCTTCAATAACTGCCAAATGATAAGTACCGGGAGCTAAATTGCTTAAATTCATACGCAACTCATCTTGGTTGGCTTGTGTTTTTTGGTAAACAATTTGTCCATTGCTGTTGTAAATAAGCAAATTAATTTTAACTCCTGTTTTCAAACTCGTTTTAAGTGTTAAAATATCTCTTACAGGATTTGGGTAGCAATACATTGGCATATTAACTGCTACTTCTTGCACAATGGTAAAAACACCTTCTCCACCTGTGTTGCTTTCGCTACCAAGCGAACCAGTTTCAAGAACTATATCGCCACCTGCAATAGTAAAATTAAATGTTTCACCTATTACATAATTCACTTCATCTGTTGCCGCACCGCCAGAAGACATGCTAATACGGTCGAGATTTTGAGCAAAACTAAATGCC
>DAONZU010000042.1:0-18885 GCA_035406965.1 Bacteroidales bacterium | reverse complement strand
ATTGGAAAATTTCAGCTCCTTGTATTGTTACAAAGCCTAAATTAATTTTAATTCCCGATAAATCTGTATAATCACGAGCAAACATAGTTAGTGTTAAGCCGTTTTGGTGGAAAGAGAACCAGAAGAAAATTACAACGCCAAACACTGCTAACAATGCATATAAGCGTTGTTTAACTTCTTTAGCATCCATTTTGATTTCAGAATCTTGGCTTTCTGTAGCTTTAGCTTTTTTATCAACATTAGGGAAGTGTTTTTTGTTGAATAAATAAATGGTTAACGAGATAATCATGGCACCAATAGCTGCAATAAAAGCATAATGAAATCCAGAAGTAAATATATTTAAGTAGTCGTTTGCGAAGTTTGTTAAGTTTTCAGTTTGTCCTCCAACTTCTGAAGCTAAATTTTGAAACTTACTAATAGGGTCTAAACTAAATACTTTTTCAGCAACTCCTTGAGCTTTGTCTAAAGCGCCTGTGCCAACAACTTTTGTTGCTTCTAATGTGTTGTCTATGTGTTGATGACACAGTGCTGGAAGATTTGCATCGTATGCATAACCGTGCCTTTCTAACCACCAATTTCTGATTCCAATTGCAGTGAAAGGAGCAAAAAAGCCTCCAACATTAATAAACATATAAAATAAAGAAAATCCTGAATCTCTCATTTTTCCGTACTTTTCGTTGTCGTACATTTGTCCGACAAGGGCTTGAAGATTTCCTTTGAAAAGACCGTTACCAAATGCAATTACAAACAAGCCTACACAAGTGATAACTAGCATAGTTAGTTGATTTGGTACAGGAGTTTCTGTTGGAATTCCAATCATTAAATACCCAGTCGCCATAACAATCAAACCAACAAATATTACTCCTTTGTAATTTCTCAATCTGTCAGCTATTAAACCACCTACAAAAGCTAAAATATAGATGGAAAAATAAAAAATTGAATAAATAAGACCCGCATCTTTTCCATTTAAACCAAATTTGGCTTGTAAGAACAAAACTAAAATAGCCATCATGGTGTAAAAACCAAAGCGTTCACCCATGTTCGCTAAAGATGCTCCTAAAAGTCCCTTAGGATGATTTCTAAACATAATCTAAAATTTATTAATTAATAATTCTTTTATTTAACTTTGCAAATATAGGAATGTTTTTGATATTTCATTTTGTTTTAAATTAATTTTAATAACATTTTATATGTATTGGAATATTTTTTATTTTTAACGAAAAAAATCATGAAAGTATTTACATCTGAACAAATAAAAAAAATAGAAGAATACACTATCAAAAATAGACCAATTGCTTCAATAGATTTAATGGAAGAAGCAGCTGCAGAATTGTTAGACCCAATTGTGGAGTGCTTACGCAAAAAAGATGACACTATTGATATTAGAGAAACAAGGTTTTATTTTGTTTGTGGTCCTGGTAATAATGGTGGAGATGGTTTAGCTCTAAGTCGTATGTATAAAGCCTTAGATTTTGATGTGCGTACTGTTTTTTGTCAGTTCTCTTCAAAAATTAGTCCTGAATGTAAAACAAATTTGAATAAATTAAAGAGAAACAAAAATCACAACTTACATATCATAACTGATGTTGAGCAATTACCAGATTTTGAAGACAGAGTGATTATAGATTGTATTTTCGGAAATGGTTTGAATAGAGAAGTGCTTGGCAAATATGCTGAAGTTATTGAAAAAATCAATGAGTCTCAAAATACTGTAGTTTCTGTGGATATCCCTTCTGGTTTGTTTGGCGAAGATAATTCTGAAAATAATGGAGCTAAAGTAAGAGCAGATTTTACTTTAAATATTGGTTATTTGCCTTTGTCATCATTATTTGCTGAAAATGAAAAATATTTTGGTGAAACAATTTGCGTAAAAATAGGCTTTTTAGAAGAAATAGAGCAAAAATTAGAAACTCCATATTATGTTATTATTAAGAATTTGCCACAAGATATGCTTGTGGATAGAAAACGTTTTGCTCATAAAGGAGATTTTGGACATGCCTTGTTGATAGCGGGTTCGTATGGAAAAGGAGGAGCAGCAATATTGGCAGCAAAAGCTTGTATGCGAATGGGTGTAGGTTTGCTAACCGTACATGTACCCGAAAAACTTGTTGATGTTTTGCAAATTTCTATTCCAGAAGCAATGCTTTCAATTGATGAAAATGAAAAATATTTTTCTCAGATTGAAGATTTTGAAAAGTATAACGTAATTGGAATTGGACCTGGCTTAGGTTTGAATGATATTACAAAAAATGCTTTTGCAAATTTTCTAAAAACTAATACAAAACCTCTAGTTATTGATGCAGATGGTTTGAACATAATTTCTGAAAATAAGGAATTGCTTAAATATTTAAAACCAGGAACAATCTTAACCCCACATCCTAAAGAATTTGAAAGATTATTTGGAAAATTTGACTCTGAATTTAAAGCAATTGAATTTATGCGAGATTTTTCTAAAAAAACAGGAATTATAATTGTTAGAAAATCTGGAGTAACAGCAATTTCGACACCAGAAGCTAAAGTGTATTTTAATACTATAGGTAATCCAGGAATGGCAACAGCTGGTTCTGGCGATGTGCTTACAGGAATGATAACTTCTTTGTTAGCTCAAAATTATTCTGCTCAAAATGCAACTTTGTTGGCTGTGTATATACATGCAAATGCAGGAGATTTTGCCAGTTTTGTAAAAAGTCAAGAAACTATGATAGCTTCTGATATTATTGATCATTTAGGAAATAGTTTTAATTATCTTAGAAATGTAAATTCGCCACTATCAGAATTGTTTGATGAAGCACATAATATGCCAGACCAACATGACGAGTTTTTTGATGATTATTGGGCTGACGACGATGAAGATGATTATTGGACTGATGACGAAGATGATGAGGTTTACTTAAACTAATTTTTATAATGCTTATTATTTCAGAGGATTTATTATTTTTGCAAAAAAAGAGTGTACGATATGAAAAAGTTAGTGTTTTTAATAGTTTTTTTTGGTTTTGTAAATGCTTCGTTTGCTCAAATTAAAGTTTATAGCATTTCTAATGAGGAATTAAAGGTTAAAGAAAATATGTATGTGTATTCTTTACCTAAAGTTGTTTTTCAAGTTAAAGTAAATGTTGCAACAGAATGTTTTTATCCTGGCCCATTTGCCCAATATGCCGAAAAATATTTGATAATTAGCGATGTTAAAACAGAATATTCTGAGTTTTCAGATATTTCAAATATTGAAATAATTCCTAAATATATTGCAGATTTTGATGCAAGTTTTGTGGTAGAATCAAAAAAAGAACCTAAAATTTATCTAAATGAAAATGGTGTAATATCTTCGTATGGAGTGCAAATAGATAGCGATGATAACCTGTTGTTAGACAGTGATTTGTTTAGTGAAAGTTTTGATTTTTCTAATTTTCATTTTCCTTTGTTTACAGATTTAACAGTTGAAAAAAACTTTTCAAACATTACTGATACAACTTATAAGGTCGTTCAGATAGACTCTATATATCAAAAAATTCCTGTTTACAATACAAGTATAACAAGTAAAACTTTTGAACAAAAAGCCGAAGAAGCTGCTAATTTTATTCTTAAAATACGCGAAGAAAAGTTCTTTTTATTAGCAGGAATGTTTGAATGGGAAAATCCACCAACAGAATTGGAATTTATGGTTGCTAAATTAGAAGAATTAGAAAAAGAATATTTGTCGCTTTTTATTGGAAAAGTTGAATATAAATATCAAGAATATGATTTTGAAATTATTCCCGATGGAAATGTTGAAACCCAAAAGGTAAAACTTTTAAATTTACATGCCGAAGAACCTGTACAAGTTTATTTTGAGCTTACAAAAAATCAAAAACATTCTAAAATCTCTAATTTTTATAAAAACAAAGCTAATTCAACTAAGGCAAATAAACCTCAAGGACTTTATTACAGAATGCCAGGGAATGCAACAATAAAAGTAAAAGTCGAAAATGTTGATTATTATAAAGCTAATGTTGTAGTGCCTCAGTTCGGACAAATAGAATATTTGCCAATAAAAATGTTTAAAAATAAAAAGCTAAAGATAATATTTAACGAAAATTATGGTTCTATACAAAGTATAGGAAATGAATGAAATTAATATTTAGATATTCTCTTCTTTTTATAGTTTTTTGTGTTTTTATACAAAAAATAAATTTTGCTCAACAGTTAAATATCCTTACAATTAATTCTGAAAATTCTGAACAAATTTCTTTAAAAACTCAGAATTTTACCGATAGTGTTGATGCTGAAAATAAATTAAATCAGTTTTTATTATCAGAATTTTCAAAAGGATTTTATTCAGCAGGCTATGATAGCATTGTTTATGCCGAAAAGTTAGTAAATGCTTATTATAATTCAGGTCAAAAATATATTCTTAAAGAACTTGATTTTGAGATTGATAGCCTTGCTAAAACCTTGAATTTTAAGGATTTTGATAAAGAAGCATTTTTTGACCCAAGTTTTAATCATGAAAAATATTTAAAAGTTTTGGCAGATAAGGGTTATCCTTTTGCAAAATTTGAAATTGAAAACTTTGAAATTGAAAACGATTCAATATCTGCTAAAATAAAACTTGATTCGGGAGAATATTTTGTTTTTGATAGTATAATTATCAAGTCCGAAGCTAAAATTAAACCATATTATATTAATAAGGTATTAAATATTAAAAAAAACGATGCTTTTAGTTATTCAAAAATTAAAAACATAAATAAATCAATTTCTGGCATTCCATTTTTGCAGCAAACACGAGCTTTTCAACTTGCTTTTGGTGAGAATAAGTCAGATATTTTATTATATTTAAAAAACAAAAAAGCAGGAAGTTTTAGTGGAGTTTTAGGAATTTTACCAAATAATATAACTACAGGAAAACTTTTGCTAACAGGCGATTTACAGTTAAACTTAGTTAATTCTTTTGCTCGTGGCGAAGTTTTGTCGGTAAATTGGAAAAAATATGATGCTTTTTCTCAAAATTTAGAAACTGATTTTTTGTATCCCTATATTTTTAAATCTGATTTTGGAATAGGACTTGGATTTAATTTAGAAAAAAAAGATAGCACTTGGTTAAACACATTGTTTGATGCACAAATAATTTATGGAAATTCAAATGCAACAGGATTTAACTTATTTCTTGAAAATAAAAACTCAATTGTTTTAAGTTCTGCCACTGACGGATTAAGTAGTGTTAAATCTAAACTTTTTGGTTTTGGCTTTAGATTAATTAATATAGATAACATTTTAACGCCGAATAAAGGAATTGTTTTGTTTTTGAATAGTGGTTTTGGACTTAAAAACGAAGATTTTATTGAAGAAGATAAAAAAAATATTTTCCAAACAAAAAACAAACTTGAGCTAACAGCATATTTACCAATTTATAGAAATTTAATTTTTAAATTCAAATCTAACACTTCGAGTATTTTTAGTAAAAAATTGTTTGAAAATGAATTGGATAGGATAGGAGGTTTGAAAACTATTAGAGGTTTCGACGACTTGTCATTACCAGCAAGCTCATATTCTATTGCGAGCACAGAAATACTTTATAGAATTGAAGAAAATTCTGCTGTTTTTGCCTTGTGCGATTTTGCTTATTTCGAAAAAAGAAATACAATAAATAAAGAATACAATTATGCTCTCAGCTTTGGAGCAGGAATAGAACTAAATACAGGAGCAGGAATCTTTTCATTAGTCTGGGCTGTAGGAAAATTAAACTCAAATAGTTTTATGTTTAATGCATCAAAAATCCATTTCGGGTATAGAAATATGATTTGATTTTTATAAATAAATTTGGAAAAAATAAAAATATTAGTTATACTTGTAAAAAACTTTAAATAAAATTTTAGACATATGAAAACAATAAAAATTGTAGTGTTATTTTTGACAATAAACTTTAGTGCTTTAGCTCAAGAAAATAAAAGACTATTCTTTTCCGACAATAATAATGCACCAATTGAAGATGTGCAAGTATATATTAATAGAATTGACCTTATTGCCGTTTCTTCCTATAGTGGGCGGTGCGAAATTCATGATAGCATTACGGAAATAAGATGTATTTACTTTGGTTTTAAAGATACTACAATATTTCTTGGCAATAATAAAATTTGTGACATTAAGTTAGACGATAAGGTTATATTATTAGAAAATGTTGATGTAAGTGCTCAATATGATGCAAATGTGCATCTTTCTAATCTTTTTCAGACAAATAGCAAAAAGCGTAATGTAAGAGATACTACTGTTTATTATTCTTTTAAAATAGAATATGAAATACCTGAATTAAATCAAAAGGAAATTATGAAAGGAATTATCAGGCATAATTATATAAAAGATGCAAACAACACTATGAGCTATATATGTAAGCTTGATTTATATTCAAATACAATAAAGGATAAAGAAGGAGCAGAACCTTATGATTATATACAAATGTATTTAGATAATAAAAATGTTGTGCGGTATTCTTCAAAAAGTGAAAAAAAACGAAAAAAAGATATAGAGGTGTTGAGAAGTCAAGACACTACTCTTTTTGTGGTTAAATATTTAGACGATGAAGTGCGACTTGATAATTTTTATTTTGGGTTTATAAATAATAAAAATATTTATTTTTTTGAAGAAAGTTTTGAGACAAAGAATGTCGATTTAACAACTGTTAGGAAACTTGCAAAACCAATTAAATACGTAGATACACAACGAAAATATAATAGGATTGAATATGTTAGTGATGATAATATGCTATATCCAAAATCAATACACCGTCTTTACGAGTATAATAATGTGAAAAATCCAAATAAACCTGTAAAAATGGTTATGCGTGTGTCGGCACAAACAATTCCTAATCCAAATTTAGAAACAGAATTACGAGTTAGAGTATTTGGTAATACAACAGAATATATGCAAGATATAAAAGAAAATTATCCAGATCTTGTTATTCCAAACAAAGAGTAATTATGGCTAAAAATTGAAATTTTAGTCAATAATTATACGAAAACTTATTTAGCATAAATAATAAAGTACAATATTAAAGAATTGTGAATATATATTATTTGTCCGTGGGGATAATATAAGACTATAATGCGTTTGTCCTACGGATAAGGTGTAATTATTCGGCAAAAGCACAATACTATTCATTGCTGTAGGAAAATTAAACTCAAATAGTTTTATGTTTAATGCATCAAAAATCCATTTCGGGTATAGAAATATGATTTGATTTTTATAAATACAATCCTTTAACTAAACTTTATCATAGCAATAATTAAAGTTTTGCTAACAAAATAATTATTAGTTGGCAAAAAATTAGATTTAATTTGCATTTTGTATGTTTGAAATGCTTATATTTGGGGATTTTGTAAAAACTGAAGAGATATGCAAAAAAAATCAAGTTATAAATTATTGATATTAGTACTAAGTGTGATTTTTTGGTCTTTATATTTATTTAGTGCTTATAGTTTATATTTTCATGGTTTAATAGAAAATTCATATTTAAACTTTTTTTCAATTGTCTTAATAGACCTCGCTTCAATAGTTTTTTTAGTTTATTATTATATTGATAAAGTAAAATTTTCAGAAAAAGCATTTCGTAAAATGTTTTGTGCTTACATATTAGTCCTTTTTATTAATTTTGGAATTAATTTTCTTTTGCAAAACTTTATTTTTGGAGATTTTCAATCAAGTTTTAGCACATGTTTAATTAAACAATCATACAGTTTTATCTTATCTTTTGTTTTTATAAGTTTTGCATTTATTATGAAAACTTTGCTTACTTATAGAGATAAGTTAGAAACAATAACCCATGCACAAAATGCTAAAATTTCTACAGAACTAGATGAATTGAAAAATCAAATAAATCCACATTTTTTGTTTAATGTTTTTAATAATATTTATATACAAATACAAGTGGACCCTCAAAAAGCAAGAGAAATGCTTTTGAAATTCTCGGATATTTTAAGATACCAACTTTATGATTGTGTTGAAGGAAAAGTGTTTGTTAAATCAGAAGTGGAATTTTTGCAAAATTACATAGAACTTCAAAAGATGAGAATTGCCAACATTGACATAAAATTTGAACAAAAAGGTAATTTTAGTGGATTAATGGTATATCCTTTTATGTTTTTGCCATTTATCGAGCTGGCTTTTAAAAAAGTGGGAAATGTGAGTAATAATGAAAAATTTATTGATATTTATATTGCAGTTGTAGAAAAAAATATTATCTTTACCGTCAAAAATTCGGAAAATGCGATAAGTTCAAATTTTGATTTAGAAAATGATGAAAATTTTATAAAAATAAAAAATCGCTTAGAGTTTTTTTATAAACACAATTATGAATTAAAAATGAAAAATTTTGATAATTACTTTATTGTTGAACTTAAACTTTATATAAAATGATGAAATGTATTATCGTTGATGATGAGCCTATTGCACGCGAAGGAATGAAAATGAATATTGGCGAACTATCAAACTTAACTTTAGTTGGTGAATTTGAAGATGCAGCTTCTGCAAACAAATTTCTAAAAAACAACCAAGTCGACATTATGTTTTTGGATATAGAAATGCCAGGACAATCGGGTTTGGATTTTTTGAGAAGTCTTGACGATGCACCAATGGTTATTTTAACAACCGCTTATCCTCAATATGCTGTAGAAGCATACGAACTTGATGTGGTTGATTATCTTGTAAAACCTATTAAACTTGACAGATTTATTAGAGCAGTTGCTAAAGCTGAAACTTTTTTATCTTTAGCTGAAAATACTGCTGTGTTCGAAGCTGTTGAAGATGATTTTATATTTATTAAATCTGAAAGAAAATATGTTAAAATCAGATTTGATGAATTATTATTTGTCGAAGGTTTGAAAGATTATGTTATAGTGCATGCAACTCATGGCAAATATATGACTGCTATGAATGTAAAAACTATTCATAACAAATTGCCAGAAGATATGTTCTTTAGAGTGAGCAAATCTTTTATTATCAATGTAAACCACATTGACGATATAGACGGTAATGTTATTAATATCCGTGAAAACGAAATTCCAATAGGAAGATCTTATCGTGATGTTTTCTTGGATTTTGTTAATAAACGCTTACTCCGCAGATAGAACAGTCAGTTAAAAGTTAAAAGCGATGCACTGAACGTAGTTGAAGTGTTAAAAGTTGAAAGTGTACGCTCATTGAGCGGAGCCGAAATGAGCGTACGACTTCTAAAACACTTCAATAGTGTTGTGCAAGAAAACTTTTAAAATGAATAATTATATTATGTTGTTTTCAAAGGCGGTGTCTCAAAACAAATTTTGAAACAATGAATTTTCAAGGTGTTTCAGAAGTGTTAAAATGCAAGGCGCTGAAATTGAGGACGAAGGAGCGTACACTTGAGTTAAAAGTTAAAAGCGATGCACTGAACGTAGTTGAAGTGTTAAAAGCGATGCACTGAACGTAGTTGAAGTGTTAAAAGGAACTGACGCCTTCAAGAAAAATGACACATTTTGTTATAAAACCGACTTTAAAAACTTTATGAACCTTTAACTTTATGAACTCAGGTCAGCAGTTTGACACTTATGAGACACCGCCTTTGAAAACTTTTTTGTTGGTAAATGAAATATCAAAATGATTAAGACTTACATCAACTACGAGCAGTTAAAAAATAGAACAGGCGATGATAAAGAATTAATCTATGATTTTTTAGAGGTTTTAAAATCGGAATTAGAAAATTACGAGCAAAATTTTGAAACCGCATTTTTAAATAATGATAAAGAAGCATTGTTGTCGGCTATACATAAATTTAAAGGCGCAATTGGGATATTTGGTTTTAGCAATATTTATGATAAGTTAGTTTTTATAGAAAATGAGCTTAAAAAAAATATTTCAATAAATTGTTTTTATAACGAAAAAAATCATATCTTTATATCCGTAAAAAAACACATTGATGAACTCGAAAAAAATATAACTTAAATTATGGGAATATTTAATAAACTAAGAAACGAATTTATTGATATTATTGAGTGGTTAGACCCAAGTAATGATATCATTGTGCATCGTTTTGAGCGTTATCAAAACGAAATTAAAATGGGTGCAAAACTTACTGTAAGAGAATCGCAAGTTGCAGTTTTTGTTAATGAAGGACAAATTGCAGACGTTTTTCAGCCAGGAATGTACACTTTGCAAACCCAAAACATGCCTATCTTGTCAACTCTAAAAGGTTGGAAATATGGTTTTAATTCTCCATTTAAAGCAGAGGTTTACTTTGTTAATACTAAAAAGTTTTTAGATAATAAATGGGGAACTCCAAATCCTGTGATGCTTCGTGATGCAGAATTTGGACCAGTTAGAATTAGAGCTTTTGGTGTTTATGAGTTTAGAGTTGTTGACGCAGCAAAATTTATTAAAGATGTTGTTGGAACAGACGGTAGTTTTACTACTGACCAAGTAACTAATCAGTTGAGAAATATTATAGTTACTCGTTTTACCGATGCAGTAGGAGAAGCAAAAATTCCAGTTTTGGATATGGCTGCAAATTATAATGAGTTTTCCGAAAAAGTTGCAGGTGTAATTATTGACGAGTATAGAGAATATGGTCTAGAAATGACTAAATTCTTAGTTTCTAACATTAGTTTACCACCAAATGTTGAAGAAGCTCTTGACAAACGTTCAAGTATGGGAATTATTGGCAATATGAACCAATATACTCAATTCCAAGCAGCAAATGCTATGGAAGCAGCTGCAACTAATCCTGGAGGAGGTACAGCTTCCGAAGGAATGGGAATGGGAATGGGCTTCGCAATGGCAGGACAAATGATGAATGCTATGAATCAAGGTCATGCTCAACAACAGCAACCACAACAACAAGCTGGAGGTGCAGTACCACCACCAATGCCTCAAGCACTTACTTTTTATGCAGTTATTAATGGTGCGCAAGCCGGACCATACGATATGAACGTATTACAACAAATGGTAGCAAATGGTAGTATCAATAAAGATACTCTCGTTTGGAAACAAGGAATGGCAAATTGGATAGCCGCAGGACAAGTTCCAGAGTTGACTGGTTTGTTTGGAGCTGTGCCGCCACCTCCACCACCACCTCCTCCTGTTGGATAAATATGAACGGTGTTTTATAAGTGTCCAACTACTACGTTGCTTTCGATATTCAAACTCAGTCACGTACACTTCGGCTTTGCTCAGTGCAACGCTTCTGGTACGCTCCTTCGTTTTCAATCTCAGATGCCTTGTATTTGAACACTTCTAAAACACCTTGATTGAATAACGCTCATTGAGCGTAGCCGAAATGAGCGTAGCCGAAATGAGCGTATGTATTTTATTTTTTATTTTCGTCTTGTTTTTTCTTCTGTTCTTTGGCAATGGCTAATTCTTCTTTGTACTTTTCTTGTAAGCCTAAATCAAATAATTCGTCAGCAACTTCTAAAACTGTTTGAGAACATTTATGATGAAAAGAAAGTTCTGCATAAGCTTTTTTGAGGGCTTCGGTTTCTGCTTTAAGACGTTTTATTTCTTCTAATTCTTCTAATTCTTTTTTTGTTTTTCCCATAATAATTTTTTTATTCAAACTTAAACAGAGACAAATTTTTGCTTTGAGGAACATGGGTAATTTTATCGCTATCAAAAGTATTTACTTTTATTTCTTTTTCGTTTATCAATTTACATTCGATAATTTTTACCTTATTGTTTTTGTTTGCATTTGTAGCATTGGCATCTGTAATTTCGTTGAAAGATATTGAACCTGCAACATAATCAAAATAAAGTTCTGCTTTGTTGCTTGAAATAAAATTGCAAGTAAAATTCACTTCAAAAGGACCGCCGTCATAGTATTTTGCTGAAATTTCACCTTTATTGTCTGCACTAAATTCGAGAGTAAAAACAGTATAAGGGTTGTCGCCTTCTGCTTTCCATGTGCCTAAAAATTTCTTTTTGTCTTCAATACTCAATTCTGTAGAGTTTTGCAATTCAACTTCGGTAGTTATTGTCTCAGTGTCCTCGCTGTTCAAGTCTTCAGAACTTTCTGTTTGAACTTCGTTTTCGGTAGTTTTAACTTGTTCTGCTTCTGTAGTTGTTTTGTCTTGTTGTTTTCCAGCACATGAAGCTATTAAAAACACGATTGCTAATAAGTAAATTGTTTTTGTTTTCATATTATTCTACGGCATAAAAATATTCAAATCTAAGTTTACGCTCTTCTGCAGTGCGCGACATCCAAATAATTTCATCTGTAATTTCATCTATTTTTTGATCAACATTATTTTCGCTGTATCGAATAATTTGCCCTTTGTTGTAATACAAGCGTTTTGCCATATTATCGCTTTGTTCAAAAGCAAATAAAATCTCTCCACTTTCACTAAAAAGAGTTTCAAAATAAATAGATCTATCAGCAGACTTTGTTGTTCCAACAACCATACGTAATTTCGGCTTGTAGTCATCTTCTTGCTCGTTATTGTAATCGTAATAAAACCAAATTTCTTTTTTGTATTCGCCAACTGCCGAATATGACTTTCCGTACTTGTTGTCTATGGTATGCAGACAGTAAAATTTACCAGCATATCCATCTTTTTGCAAACTTGCAATTTGAGATTTCACTGTTTTATAATCTTCTCGTATTGCTTGAATACATTTTTCAACATCTTGAGAGTAAATTCGAGGAAAAGAAAATAGTCCAAGTGTTAATACTACTAATAAAATAAATCGTTTTGTTTTCATAATTTAATCGCGTAACATATAAGAGTTAAAAACTGTAAGCATTTGCGAAGCTGTTTTATTAAACATAGCTATTTTATATTCACTTTCTTCAATATCTTTATCAACATTTCCTACGGAATATCTAACAACTCTGCCATTTTGTTGATAAAGGCGTTCTGCTTTGCTTGCATCTTCGTTATGTTGTTTAAAACCAAAAGACAAAGAGCCTTCATCAAACATATATTCTGCATATGTAGAAAAAATTCCACGTTTAGATTCGAAAATTATCATTTTTAAATCTACACCATCTGGAGTGTCTGTGTAATAAAAGTAAATTTTGGTGTTTGTATAAGCCTCGCCTTCTTTTTGTCGCTCAAACTTATTGTCTTCCACGTAAAAGCAAATTAATTCATTAGTTTCGCTTTCAATTTCTGCTTTTAGAATGTTGTAATAAATACGAATTCTTTGTACATCTTTTTCAATATCTTGTGCTTGTATTGCTGTAAAGCAAAACATTGCAATAACAAGGCTTATAAATGTTTTTGTTTTCATTGTTTTATTTTTTTAATGTTACAAATAAAAATCAAAGTTAATAAATAAAACTATATTTTATATATTTGTAGATAAAAAATTTTCAAAATTAAATTTAACATTATGCGTATTTTTATTTTAATAGCTTCTTTGGTATTATTATTTTCTTGTACTGATAAAAAGCAATATTTGCTTTATCAGGGCGAAGTTCATGGAACATTTTTTCATATTACTTATCAAAGTTCCAAGGATTTGTCTTTAGAAATAGATAGCGTTTTTAAAGTTTTTAATGCCTCTTTAAATAATTACGATCCAAATTCATTAATTTCTAAAATAAATAATAACGAAGAAGTTGAAACAGATAGCTTGTTTAGAGCAATGTTTTATAAAGCAAAAGAAGTTTACGAAAAAAGTGATGGAGCTTTTGATATTTCTGTTGCACCTATAGTAAACGAATGGGGATTTGGTTGGGTAAAAAAAGATAAAAACAGTATTCCAGATTCAAGCAGTATTGAAAATCTTTTACCTTTTGTGGGAATGGATAAGTGGAAAATTGTTGATAATAAGGTAGTTAAAGAATTTCCAGAAGCAAAATTAATTTCTAATGCTATTGCAAAAGGGCAGTCGGTGGATTTTGTTGCTAATTTTCTGATTTCGCAAGGAGTAGAAAATTTTTTAGTAGAAATTGGTGGTGAAATAGTTTGTAAAGGTAAAAATCCAAAAGGTGAAATTTGGAAAATAGGAATAGACAAGCCTATAGAAGATGAGGTTTATGAAAATCGTGAAAATCAGATAATAATTAATGTTTCGGACAGGGCAATTGCAACTTCTGGAAATTATAGGCAATTTATTGAAAGCGGAAGTAAAAAATATGCACATACCATAAATCCAAAAACAGGTTATCCCGAAGAAAATGAATTATTGAGCGTTACAGTAATTGCTTCTGATTGCATGACTGCCGATGCTTATGCAACAGCTTTTATGGCAAGCGGTTTAGAAAAATCAAAGCAAATTCTCGAAAAAAATAATAGTATTGATGCTTATTTTATTTATCACGATAGCTTAAATAATGTGTATGATTATTATACAAAGAACTTTGAACAATATATTGTAAAGTAAAAAAATCCTGAACAAAATATTTATAAATCTGTTCTCTATTATTTAGGTAAAGCAAATTTATGAGAACACTAACATTACAGTTAAAAGAAATTTTAGCTCAGGAAAATTATTATTCTGATGATATTTCTAAATATTGTTATGTATTGTCATTTCTACCAAAATTTGAAAATATTAAAGAAGAAGATTATATAATTTATTACGACAACCACAGTTTTGAATATACAGCCTTAGTTTATGATTTTATTAACTCATTATTCGAAGCTTCTTTGGTTGAAGATGTTGATAAAATGTTAGAGTTTTTACAAAAATTCCCGGCTTCTTGTGCGTATAAAATTTGGATGCGTGAAATGAACTATGTGCTTGCTAATCAGGAGCTAATGCAAAACACAAATCTTTGTTTTCTCAAAAAAGCAATATTTTCATTAGTTAGGTTAGAAAATAATATGCCCGGCTCTTGGGGTATAGACTTTGAATTAGGAAATTGGGTATCTATTTTAAAACAACTCAAAAGAATTTACTCTCAGCATTTAACAAAATCTCAAACTACACAGTTTAATTAGGTTTTCACCGCTTCCTTTATTATCAAACTTGCTTGGTTTCCTTCGTTAAATAATAAATCAATTATGCTTAAATTTGGTGTAAATCCATGCTTTTCGTTAAAGACTTGGTAATATTCTTTAAGTGCAAAATTTTTGTCAACAAGTTTTGATTTTGGCGAAATAAGTTCTCTTAAATTTATTATATCTTTTTGATTGATAAAGTCCTTACTGTACTCAAATTTTGGTTTTATACCTAAAATTTTAAAGCAATTTTCAAGAATTTTATGATTAAGGTCAAACAAAAATTTTTCTTTATTTTTAAAAACAAAATTAAAACTGTCGATATAAAAATCAAAAAAAGCTGAGTTTTTATAAGCAGAAACTAAAGCCATATAATGATTTTTTTGCCAATCTGTAGAATAATCTATTTTAGTATCTTTTACATATTGTCTGTAAGATTTAATTACTGGCACAATTAAGTTGGCTTTTCCGTTGGCAGTCATAATTTCGCAACGGTTTCTGTAAGTTTGCCTTTGGTAGTTTTCAAAAATATCAATATAAATATTGCTGTAAATAAAAAATTTAGAAATATACTGAATAGAAGGAAAGTAAGAAGAAAATAATACCGCTTCCATTAAAATGCAATCTTGCCAATAATATATTCTTCTGGAATAAATCCCCATCTTCTGGAATCTTTTCCATTTAATCTATTATCACTTAAAACAAAGTAATAATTTTTTTCGACTATATATTTATCTACTAAATTTTCGTCAATTTCGATGTTTTCGCCAAAATAGTAAAGAGCATGTCCTTCGTAAAAGTCAATTATTTTTTTGTACAAATGTATATTGCGTCTGTTTAGGCTTAAAGTCATGTCCTTGCAAGGCACTACTGTAGGTCCAAAAAAATCTTGATTCCATGGGAAAATTTGAAATGGAAAAGTATTATAATTCAAAACTGCTTCAGGTTCTGTAATTCTTCTAACTACCATTACACCTTCGAGTTTTGAAATTTCATCAGCAATATGTTTATAAGTTAAAATATCGCAAGCCTTGTTATTAAGTAATGTGTCTAATATTTTAACATCGTGATTTTTAAGAAGTTCCGCGAAGTCTGTTTCTTCTTCTGTGTTAACTCTAAACTTAAACATCAAATCATAATCTTCGTTTAATTCTTTATTGTTTATCAATATTTTTGTATCTCTAATTTCAACAATATCTCCAGGTTTTCCAATTACTCTTCCTATTATATTTTCTTTTTTTGAAAAAGGAGGGTCGCTTAGTTCTGGTGATTTATAAACAATTTTATCGCTATAATCCAATAAAAAATCCGCTGATGGTTTTAAAAAGTTCAAATTCATATTTGGATTTTTTACTTTTAGTATAAACGTAGTTTGTTTCTTACCTTCACAAGATTTAGCTTTGTAAAAACCTGTGTAAGTGAAAAATAAAATAATAAGTAATAAAACTATAGAACTTATAATTATAAGTTTTCTTTTCAATTTTTTATTCATTGTGTACAATTTTTCCAATTCTTGACCATCTTATTCCACCATATTCTTTATCAGACGACATCCATATTAGCCATGCTTTACCAACAACGTGATTTTCTGGTACAAATCCCCAAAATCTTGAATCTGCCGAGTTGTGTCTATTATCACCCATAAGCCAATAATAATTCATCTTGAAAGTATATGTGTCGGTTTGTTTTCCATTTATAAATGCTTTACCGTCTTTTATTTCTAAAGTATTGTCTTCGTAATAGCCTATTAGCCTTTCATATAAAATAAGATTTTTTTCGTTAAGCTCTATAGTAGCCCCAGCTTTTGGAATATACAAAGGACCAAACCAATCGGCGTTCCAATCAAAGTTTTCGTTATGAGGATAAATTCTAAAATCTCTTTCGCCTTTTGGTCTAAAATCTGGCTTAACACTTTTTACATAAGCTAATTTTTGAACTTTCTGCAAAACAAGCTCGTTTAATGGAATTATTAAAGATGAATTATTAAATCGTCTAATATCACTTCTATTTATTTGATTTTCTCTTAAAAATCTTTCAGAAATATTTCCATTTTCAATATTAACGATATAATTAAATTGTTTTGTAGGAATGTTTTTTTGTTTTGTACCATTAATATATACTTCGCCTTCTTTTATTTCTAAAGTGTCACCAGCAATAGCAACACATCTTTTAATATAATTTTCTCTTTTATCTATAGGGCGAACAATAATGTCATAAACTTCACGAACTAATTCTCTTGCAAGTTTGTCGTAATCTTTTTGTGTTTTCAGTCTGTTGCCAGATTTATAAAATTCTTTGTCTAATTCGCTCAACTTTAAACTTGCATTGTTTATCATTTCAGTATTATGATATTCGTTTATGTTTGGGTCAAATAAATTATAAGCAAGCGAATTATAATAATGTGTGTCTTTAATTCCCATCATAAGATTTGTGTCTTTTGTAGCTTCTAAAATTTCTAAGTCAAATTGTTCCATAATAAAAGAACAAATTCTTATAATGTCGTAATAATCTTGAGCTTGATTTTGTACCACAACTGTATCTCCTGTCGGATAGTTAAAGACTACCATATCATCTCTTTTGACATCGCCCCAGCCAGCCATTCGCCTATATTCAGTTTGAATCCAAGTTACGTAAGATTTAGTGCTTTTAGTTAATGGCAAAGTGTGATGAACAAAAGGAAAAGAAATTGGTGTCATTGGTACTCTGGGTCCGTAGGCTACTTTACTTACAAACAAGTAATCACCAACTAAAAGGGTTTTTTCCATTGAGGAAGTTGGTATTGTAAAAGCTTCGAAAAAGAAAATGCGAATAAATGAAGCCGCAATTACTGCAAATATAATTGCATCAATCCATTCTAAAGTTTTTCTTTTAGCTTTTGAATAAGTTTTATCTTTTCTTGGTTTCCAAAAAGCCCATCTAACAAATTTTGTTATATAAATATCTATAATAATAAGTTCGCCAAGCAACCACCAATAGTTTCCTAACCAAATTACCCACAACACATAAAGCAAAGTGGTTACCGAAAACCATATCCATTTATTTTTTAATTTTTGTATAATTGGGTTGTTTTTTATTTTAGATTTAAACCCTGTTTTTTTTGCCATAGTTAAAAATTTAATAAATTTTTCATTGTAAAGTAACCTGTTTTGCCAAAGATATATTCTGCTGCAAGTATTGCTCCTGTTGCAAATCCTAAACGACTTGAGGCAGAATGGCTTATTTCTATTGTATCAATATTGTTTTTCCAAATAACTTTATGGTCGCCAAAAACTTCATCTATTCTAAAAGCCTCAACTTCAAGGTTTTGCTTGTTTTGTGTTGGCGATAATTCCCAATTTGAATATTTAGAATTATTTTCTAAAATTTGTTTTGCTAAGCTAATTGCCGTACCACTTGGCTTGTCGAGTTTGTGTATGTGGTGTGTTTCTTCAATTTTTGCTTCGTAGTCGGAATAATTATTTAATAAAGTAGCAAGTCTTTTGTTTATTTCCATAAAAACATTCATTCCAATGCTATAATTTGAAGCGTAGAAAAAAGCTGTTGATGTTTTTTTGGTAAGTTCTATAAATTCTGATTCGTCAAGTTTCCAGCCAGTAGTTCCGCTAACAACAGAAATTCCATTATTAAGACATTTTAAAATATTTGTTTTTGAAGATTCAGGATTACTAAACTCTATTGCAACATCACATTTGTTTTTTAAGTCTTGGTTTATTTTGTTTTTATTGTCAATATCAATAATTTCGGTAATTACATGCCCACGTTGGATAGCTATACTTTCAATAGTTTTACCCATTTTCCCATAACCTATTAAAACAATTTTCATAAGAATATTAATTTTTAAAGCGTTGTAAAGATACAACAAATTTTATGTTTTCATAAAATCAAATAATATTAATGTTTAATAAAAACTTAAAAACCTTTAAGATGCAAACTGTTTTTTAAAACTAAAATCTTGAAAGGAGTCGTACGCTCATTGAGCGGAGCCGAAATGAGCGGAGCC
>DAONZU010000041.1:0-19444 GCA_035406965.1 Bacteroidales bacterium | reverse complement strand
AGAGTGAGCTTGCGAACTCTGCGAAGCAATAGACGCGCCAGCCCCTTTCAACTTTCAACTTTTAACTTTTAACTGAGTTACGGTATTGTTAAATTTTCATTAATGTTTAATTAATATGCTATATAAAACTTTGGAGACTGAAAAAGTTTTCTAATTTTGCCGCTTGAAAAATTATAATTCATGGATACTCGTTTGAGAATATTAAAAGATGCAGGCGAAATGTTGAAACACTATGGTATTCGTAGCGTAACTATGGAGCATATTGCTGCAGAACTTGGAGTTTCTAAACGTACTTTGTATGAAATTTTTTCTGATAAAGATGATCTTGTAAAACAAGTAATAGAAGAAGAAATAAGGGTTCATAAAGAATATTGCACAAAACAAATTGAAACAAGTGAAAATGTGATTGAAGCAATTTTTAAAATGGGGCAGGTAAATGTTGAAATGTTTCGCAAAATTAATCCTTTGTTTTTTGCAGATTTACGCAAATTTCATCCAGGTGTGTTTAGAAAAATTCAGAAAAAAGGTAAACTAAAAGATTTATCTTTTACAAAATCTTTATTTGAGGCAGGTATTAAAGATGGTTTGTTTTCTGCAAATTTGAATATTGAGCTTGTAAGTAGCTTTGTTCAAAAAATATTTGACATTATTCACGAAGATGAGTTTAAAGAATTTGGTAGAGAAAATTTATCAAACTCTATTTTGCTTCCATATTTTAATGGAATTGCAACAGAAAAAGGTAAAAATTTAATTAATAAATATTTAGATATTTTTAAATATTAGAATAGAATGAAAAAAACTATAATTTTATTGTCTTTGTTTTTTTATGCGTTTTTTGCATTTAGCCAAGAAACATCTGAACTGAGTTTTAGTCTTCAGCAAGCACAAGATTACGCATTAGAGCATAACAAAAGTTTGAAGAATATTAAAACAGATGTCGCTATTTCTAAGCAAAAATTATGGCAAACAATATCTCAAGGCTTACCACAAATTTCGGGAAGTGTTGATTATACTAACTTCTTTAATTATGAAATTGAATTTGGTATGGGTGGTGGCGAAACTCCAAATCTTGATTTTACAAAACTTGATGCTGGCGACTTAGAAATTTTAAAACTTTTGCAAGGTTTTATGGGTGATGGTAGCACTACCATTAAAATGAAAAATCAGTCAACAGCAACAATTCAGTTAACTCAGTTGATTTTCTCGGGTCAGTATTTTACAGGCATTCAAATTGCAAAAGTTGGACAAATGCTTGCCGAAATGAATATCGAAAAATCTGAACAAGATATTAAAGAATCAGTAATAAGCACTTATTATTTAGGTTTATTAACTAAAAAATCTGTTGAACTTTTAGATGCAAATTTGGAAAACTTGAACGCAACTTTAGAACAAACTCAAGCCTTGTTTAATGCCGGAGTTATTGAAGAAACAGATGTAGAACAATTGCAAATGTCTATTATCATGTTAGAAAATTCAAAGCGTTCTTTGTTACGAAATGTAGAGTTGAATAATAATATTTTGAGGTTTCTTTTGGGAATAGAAGGAGACGTTAAAATAGTTTTAACCGAATCTTTCGATAATATAATTGAAAACCTTGACTTAGGCAATTTGTTGGTTTCTGACTTTAATGTTGAAGAAAATATTAATATCCAAATGGTTGGTAAGCAAGAGGAATTATATGAAAAAATGTTGTGTATGGAAAAATGGTCTTATGCTCCAACAATTGCTGGAATGTATAGCCATAACGAAAAATTGCTTACTACAGATTTTGATATGAATCCAAAAAATATGTTTGCTATAAGTATGTCTGTTCCAATATTTTCGTCAGGGTTACGTAAAGCAAAAGTTGAAGAAAAAAAATTAGAGCTTTATAAAATTCAAAACAATAAAGAAATAGTTAGCGACCAATTGATAATGCAAGAAAAACAAATGCGTTATAATTTAACTTCTGCATTGGAAGCGTATCAAAGTCAAAAAGACAATATTGAGCTTGCACAAAAAATTTATACTAAAACTGAATTAAAATTCAGAAGTGGAGTTGCTTCAAGTTTTGATTTAATTCAGGCAAACTCTAATTTATTGCAAGCACAAAATTCATATATTTCTGCTTCAATGGAGTTGTTGCAAGCAAAATTACAATTAGATAAACTGAGAAATAAAATTTAATTATTAAAAATATAGAAACTTTATAAACAATGAAAACAATAAAATTATTATTAGCGATTTTAGTTGCATTTTTTAGTATTTTATTTACTTCGTGTGGCGGAAAAGCTGATGCAAAATCAGAAGAAAATAAAACTGAAAAAATACAGCCAGTAAAAGTTACTCTTTTGCAAGAAGAAGAAGTTGCACGCGAAATAGATTATTCGGCTAATTTAGTTGCTTTTGAGGAAGTTTATTTAGCACCTGCAACACCGGGTAGAATTATAAAAGTTTATCCCGAAATAGGAGATAGAGTTAAAAAAGGACAAATGTTGGTACAAATGGATCCAACTCAATTAAACACATCACTGTTACAATTAGAAAATTTGAAAAAAGACAAACAACGTTTCGACACTTTAATTCAATATGGAGGTGTGTCTAAGCAACAATACGACCAAATTAATACTCAATATGATGTAACAAAAGCTAATGTTGAGCTTTTAAGTACAAATGTTAATTTGACATCTCCTTTTAATGGAGTTATTACAGCAAAATATTTCGAAAATGGAGAATTGTTTACAGGTGCTCCTAATACTCAAGTGGGCAAGCCTGCAATTGTTGTTGTTCAGCAAATAAATCCAATAAAAGCAATTATAAGTGTGTCGGAAAAATATTATCCTGTGGTTAAAAAAGGAATGATTGTAGATGTTAAGTCGGATATTTATGCTGATAAAGAATTTAAAGGAAAAATTAGTTTAATTCACCCAACAATAAATGCTCAAACTAAAACTTTTAATATAGAGATTGAAGTCGCTAATAATGAGGAGCTTCTAAGACCAGGAATGTTCGCAAGTGTAAATATGGAATTTGCAAAAGAAACTGCTATGGTTGTCCCTGTTTCGGCTGTATTAATGCAAAGAGGAACAAACAATAGGTATGTTTTTGTTTATAAAGATGGAAAAGCACATAGAATAGATGTAAAATTAGGAAAACGATTTGATGATAAAGTTGAGATTATTTCTGATGAAATCGGTATTAACGACCAGCTTATAATTGCAGGACATAATAATCTTATTGAGGGAGATAAAGTAGAAATTGTAAAAGATTAATTTTTAAAAATTTATTATGAGTATTTACAAAAGTGCAGTAAAGAAGCCAATTACAACAATGATGGTTTTTGTGGCTATCATTGTATTTGGAATATATTCGTTAACAAGGTTGCCAGTTGATTTATATCCAGAGGTTGAATTGCCAGGAATTTCTGTTTTAACTCTATATCCAGGGGCAAACTCAAGTGAAATTGAGGTTAACGTTTCAAAAATTGTTGAAAACTCTCTAAATGCAATTGACAATTTAAAAGAAATACATTCAAGCTCAAGAGATAATATGTCGATTGTTACAATTGAGTTTGAGTGGGGTTCAAATCTTGATGAGGCAGCAAACGATGTTAGAAATTCTTTAGAATTTATTAAAAAAAGATTACCAGACGGAGCCGAAACACCTGTAATTTATAAATTTAATTCCAGTATGATGCCAATTTTGTTTTTTGCAATTACTGCAGACGAAAATTATCTTGGCTTAGAAAAGTTGTTAGAGGAAAGGGTTGTTAATCAGCTAAATAGGATAGAAGGAGTTGGCTCTATTGGTTTGTCTGGTATGGTCGAACGCGAAATTTATGTGGAAGTTGACCCAGTAAAATTAGACGCTTTTAACCTAAGCGTCGAAGCGGTAGGAGCAATGATACAGGCTGAAAATATTAACATGCCAGCAGGTAGTGTTAAAATGGGCGACATGGACTACAACCTTAAAGTAGAAGGTGAATTTATTGAAAGCTCACAGATAGAAAATATTACGCTTGGTAGTTTCATGGGGCAAACAATAAAAATCAAAGATGTTGCTGTTGTTAAAGATACTATTAAAGAAATTACGCTTGACGAAAAAATTAATGGCAAAAATGCTGTTAGCAAAAATGCTGTTAGAATGATGGTTCAAAAACAGTCGGGAGCAAATACTGTAAAAGTAGCTAAAGAAGTTAGAAAAGAATTAGAAGAAATACAAAAAACTCTTCCACCAGATGTGGTAATTGAACCTGTTATTGACTCTTCAGAATTTATTAGTAACTCAATTAACAACCTCTCAGAAACTTTGTTGTATGCATTTGCCTTTGTTGTTTTAATTGTCTTGTTTTTCTTAGGTCGCTGGCGTGCAACTTTTATAATTGTACTAACTATTCCAATTTCATTGATTGTTGCATTTATATTTTTAGGAATAACAGGAAGTTCGATAAACATAATTTCATTAACTTCTCTTTCTATTGCAATTGGTATGGTTGTAGATGATGCTATTGTTGTTCTCGAAAATATTGCAAAACATATCGACAGAGGATCAAGTCCGCGAGAAGCTGCAATTTATGCAACTAATGAGGTGTGGTTAGCTGTTATTGTTACAACTATAGTGGTTGTTGCAGTATTTATGCCACTTACTCTTGTAAAAGGAATGACAGGAGTTTTATTTAAAGAATTGGGCTGGTTGGTAACTATTACGGTTACAACATCAACCTTTGTGGCTATTAGTTTAACACCTATGTTAAGTTCAAAACTGTTGAAATTACATCCACCAAGAAAAAATCGTTTTAGTTACGACAGAACAATAAAAGTATTTCTTGATAAAGTTGATATACTTTATGAAAAAAGTATCAGATTTGTGTTAAAACGCAAAAAAATGACTTTATTAATATCATTTTTAATATTCGCTGCAACAATGTTTCTTATTCCAAGATTGGGAACAGAGTTTATTCCTATTGCCGACCAAAGTAGAATAGGTTTAGTTGTTGATTTGCAAATGGGGCTTAGAGTTGAAGAAACTCAAAAAGTTGCAAGACAAATAGAAGGAATAATTAGTTCAAAATATCCTGAAGTAAGATTAGTTTCTACATCATCTGGAGCAGATGAGTCTGGAGGAATTTCTTCTATTTGGTGGGGTTCAGCAGGTTCTCACATAATTAATATGAATATCAGATTAGTTCCAACAAGTGAAAGAGAACGCTCGTGTTGGGATATTGGAGACGATTTAAGAAGCGAATTAGATAAAATTCCAGAAATTAACGACTATAAAGTTTCATATTCAGGTGATCTAGGAATGATGGGCGACAATACAATTAATGTTGAAATTTATGGATATGATTTTGAAGCTACAGACCGAGTTGCTAACGAAATTGCCGAAAAACTAAAAGATTTAGAAACAGCATCAGATGTTCAGATAAGTAGAGATAAATTACAGCCAGAATTAGAGTTTGTTATCGACAAAGAAAAAATGGCTCTTTATAATTTAAACACAGCTTCAGTTTCTATGGCTTTGAGAAATAGAGTTTTAGGTTTTACTGCAACACAATTTAGGGAAGACGGCGATGAATTTGATATTGTTGTTAGATATAATGAAGAAGCAAGAAACTCAATTTCAGATATTGAAAACATAATAGTAACAAATCAGCAAGGTGTTAAGGTTCGTTTAGGAGATATTGGGGAAGTTAAAGAAACATGGCTACCACCAAGCATAGACCATAAAAGACGAGAACGTATTGTTACTGTATCAGTTGTTCCTTTTAAAACTTCTTTGGGAGATTTAGCAAACGATATTCAAGCTGTTATTAGCGAAATTGATAAACCAAGCGAAATTTTAGTTAATGTTGCAGGAGCATATAAAGACCAACAAGAATCGTTTCAAGACATAGGTTTTTTGATGTTGATATCCTTGATTTTGGTTTATATTGTAATGGCATCTCAGTTTGAATCGTTTTCTGTTCCATTTATAATAATGTTTTCAATTCCGTTTTCTTTTTCAGGGGTAGTTTTAGCTCTGTGGATTACAGGAACTAATCTTAGCATTATTGCAGCACTTGGAGCGGTCTTATTGATTGGAATTGTTGTAAAAAATGCTATTGTCTTGGTTGACTTTATAAACTTGATGCGAGATAGAGGGTATGCAATGACAGAAGCAATTGCTTTAAGTGGAAAATCGAGATTGCGTCCTGTGCTTATGACTGCTCTAACTACAGGATTGGGAATGTTGCCTTTAGCTCTTAGTACTGGAGACGGTTCTGAAATTTGGACACCTATGGGAATTTCTGTAATAGGAGGTTTATTGTTTTCTACCTTCTTAACACTGATAGTTGTACCTGTTGCATATGCAATTATAGAGCGTCCAGGTAGAAGAAGAAAGAAAAAGAAAGCATACCAAGAAGAATATGATTTTATGGATTAAAAAAAGTAAATTATGAAAGCAATAATGATAATTTTTAATCACGCCTTGACCGAAAAAGTAGAGTATATGCTTGATAGGTTGGAAGTTAGGGGTTTTACTCAATGGGAAAACTTGCAAGGTAGAGGTAGTGTAGATGGCGACCCACATTATGGAACTCACACTTGGCCCGAAATAAATACCGCTACAATAGCTGTGGTTGAAGACGATAAAGTTGATATAATTTTAGAAAAAGTTCAAAGAATAGACGAAATTAACAAAGAAGTAGGAATTAGAGCTTTTGTTTGGAATATTGAAAAGACGGTGTAACTCAGTTAAAAGTTTATAAAGTTCGAACCGAGTTTACGAGCTCGCTGAAAGCAAAAGTTTGTAAAGTGGGAAAATTTTTATAAATGGCATAGTAGAGATGTTGTACGCGATGTCTCTACTATTTATTTTTTAAGTTTTCGCTATTTACGCTGATTTAGCTTCGCTTATCTCGTCCTGCGGACTTCGGTTGCAATCCGAGTGTAATTGCAACCACTTAGCGTCTGTGGCGTTGGAGCGAGCATCAGAAGTGTTGTGATTGCAAGCAGAGTGAGCAAAGCGAACTCTGCGAAGCAATAGACGCGACAGCCTCTTTTAACACTTCAACTACGTTCAGTGCATCGCTTTTAACTTTCGACTTTTAACTGAATTTATTTTATCATAACTGCGAGTCTAAAAAAGTTGTTTACCGAACCTAAAACTTCATATTCTACATAAAAAGCATTAGTCCATTCTGTAAAAGCTTTAAACTCGTGCATAGGAACGCTAAACTCGTCGAAAAACAAAATATCTCCAGATTTTAAATAAGGATACAAAGTTGTTAAAATAAACAAAGTAGAAGAGTATAAATCAGCGTCTAGGTGAATAACTTTGCGGTTTTCTGGATTATAATTTTTCAAAAAAGGCAATAAAGATTGTTGAAATAATCCTTGATAAAAACTTGCTCTTGTGTCATCAATTTTTGGTATAGCATTGTCTTCTATTGCAAAATGTCCAGCTTTAAAAGTTCCCCAATCTTCGGGTAAACCAGTAAAAGTGTCGAAACCATAAAATCTAGAATCTTTATGAGTAATATGTTGTACCCACCATTTAAACGACACGCCTTTATAGACACCAAACTCAAAAAAATCTATTGGAATTTCATTTAGTTTTTGAGTTTCAATCACATGCAAATACAGTTTCTTTTTTTTATTGAAATCATATTTTGGGGAATAATAATCGCTATACCCATCGTTTTTATGTTTATTTACAAAACGAGAAAGCTTTGCTAGATGACCGATAAAAAGAAAAATGTTTGAAGGCACTAAGCGGTGAAGACGTAAACGATAAAATATTTCTTTGTGTTTAGCTTTCATACAACTTTTGTTTTATGAGGCAAAAGTAAATAAAAATATGTAATACTTAAAATCTGTAATTATAAAAGTAAAAATATTTTCACTAAGCGATTTATTTTTGCATTTTTGTAAAAAATATTAAAAATGCATAAATCTGGTTTTGTAAATATAATTGGCAACCCAAATGTTGGAAAATCAACAATTATGAATGAGTTGGTAGGCGAAAAAATTTCTATTATTACAGAAAAATCTCAAACTACTCGACATAGAATTTTAGGTATTGTAAGTGGAGATAATTTTCAAATTGTTTATAGCGACACTCCTGGAATAATTAAGCCAAAATATAAACTACAAGAAAAAATGATGGAATTTGTTACTACTTCTTTTGAAGATGCCGACATATTCCTTTATGTAACTGATGTTGTTGAAAATCCTAAAAAGAATATTGAGTATATCGAAAAACTTAGTAAGGTTAATGTGCCTGTAGTTTGTTTAATAAATAAAATTGATTTAGCCGACCAACAAAAAGTGGAAGAACTTCAAGAATTTTGGAAAGAAAATCTACCAAACGCAGAGATTTATGCAATTTCGGCTTTAAAAAAATTTAATATTGAAGGTTTATTCGATAGAATTATTGAACTTTTGCCCGAAGGACCTGCTTGGTTTCCAAAAGACCAGCTAACAGACAAAACAGAAAGATTTATTGTTTCTGAAATTGTTAGAGAAAAAATTTTTAAAAACTATCAAAAAGAAATTCCTTATTCTTGCGAAGTAGTTGTAGAGGAGTTTAAAGAAGAAGAAACTATTATTAGAATAAAATTTAATATTATTGTTGAAAGACAATCGCAAAAAGGAATAATTATAGGACATAAAGGAGCTTCAATTAAAAAAGTGGGAACTCAAGCAAGAATAGATATAGAAAGTTTTTTTGAGAAAAAAGTTTTTATTGATTTTTTTGTGAAAGTAAAAAAAGATTGGCGTGATAATGATAAAAGCTTAAGAGATTTTGGATATGTGTAAGAGTTAAAAGTTAAAAGTCGAAAGCCGAATCTGCAATCCTCTTTTAACTTTCAACTTTTAACTTTTAACTTTTAATTGTATTGTGTTCATAAAGTTTGAAGAATCTAAAATATTAGTTATTTTTGCAAAAAAATATTGAAAATTTAAACATAATAATATGGAAAAATTAAAAAGTGGTGAATTTCTTGTAAAATCAACAAATTCTTCGGATATTTTTATTCCAGAAGAATATACAGAGGAACAATTAATGATAGCTCATATGATTCAAGATTTTCTTGATGCAGAAGTAAATCCAATAGTTGCAAAACTAGACGAAGGCAATCGCGATCTTATGGCAGCAACCATTAGAAAAGCCGGTGAGCTTGGTTTAATGGGAATTGCTATTCCAGAAGAATATGGTGGATTTGAGCAAGATTTTGTTACTCAAATGCTTGCAGCCGAAAATATCGGTGCAGGATATTCTTTCTCTGTTGCTTTTATGGCTTCAACAGGAATTGGTACTTTGCCAATAATGTATTATGGCAATGAAGAACAACGTCAAAAATATGTAACAAAATTAGCAAGTGGTGAATTTATTGGTGCTTACTGCTTAACCGAACCTGATGCTGGTTCTGATGCAAATTCAGGAAAAACTCAAGCAGTTCTTTCTGAAGATGGCAAACATTATATTCTTAACGGACAAAAAATGTGGATTACAAACGCTGGTTTTGCTGATACTCATGTAGTTTTTGCAAAAATTGCTAACGACAGAGTTCTTTCTGCATTTATTGTAGAAAAAACTATGTCAGGCGTTGAAATTGGTCATGATGAGAAAAAAATGGGAATCAAAGGTTCTTCAACTTGCCAAATTTATTATAACGATGTAAAAGTTCCAGTTGAAAATTTAATTGGACGTGGCGGAATGGGATTTAGAATTGCTCTGAACATTTTGCACATGGGACGTATTAAACTTGGAGCTAATGTTATTGGTGCTGCAAAAAAATCTATAAGCGATGCAGTAAAATATGCAAACGAACGCAAACAATTTAACGTTCTAATTTCAACTTTCCCAACAATTAAACACAAAATAGCCGAGCAAGCAATAAGAACTTTTGCTTTAGAATCTGCAATTTATCGTGCTAGTCATGATATTGACTGCTTGATGAAAAAATACAAAGCCGAAGGAATGGATAAAGGACTAGCTGCTATTGAAGCTATTGCTCACTATGCTGTTGAAGCTGCTTTATTAAAAGTATATGGCTCAGAAGTATTAGATTTTGTTGTTGACGAAACTGTTCAAATTCATGGTGGAATGGGTTATTCTGCCGAAATGGATGCAGATAGAGGCTATCGCGACTCAAGAATTAATAGAATTTTTGAAGGAACAAATGAAATTAACCGTTTGTTATTAGTTGAAACAGCTATCAAACGCGGAATGAAAGGCGATTTCGATATGGCAGGACCTGCTAAAGAATTTTATGAAAATATGGAAAATTGCCGTATTAACAAAAAAGGTGAAGAAAATTTCTTTGAACAAAAATTAAGATATATTGAAAATTTCAAAAGAGCTGCTCTAATTCTTATTCATAAAGTTTCAGACAAATATGAAAAAGATATGCTAAAAGAACAAGAAATTATCAATAATATCAGCGATATGATGATTCAAATTTATACAGCAGAATCTTTAACACTTAGAGTTAAGAAAATTGCAGAAACAAATGCAAAACCAAATCTTGACTTATATAAAGATATAGTAAATGTTTTGGTTTACGAAGCAGCTGCAGTAATTTTTAAGAATGCAAAAGATGCTGTTTTCTCAATGACAGAAGGCGAAGAAAGTGAAAAAATGTATAAAGCACTTAAAGACTTATCTTGCGTTGAAGGAGTAAATACAAAAGATGCAAGAAGAAGAATCGCTGATTTCTTAATTGACAAAGGCGAATATAAACTATGAAATTTGTTTCTTGTGTAATAAAAAAAGGCTAACTTATTTTTAAGCTAGCCTTTTTTATTATTTGAAAAACTTTCTATCTACAAGAAAATAAGTTGTACCAAAATATATACAGGCAATAAAACTATTAAAGAGAATTTAATCATATAACCAAAGAAACTTGGCATTTTAATTTTATTTTCTTCAGCAATAGCTTTCACCATAAAGTTTGGACCGTTTCCTATATAAGTCATTGCACCAAAAAGTACAGCTCCCAAACAAATTGCAGTTAAAATCATTTCATCAATACCTGCAACGTAACCAGTACCAGTCATAGGGGTTTTACCACCTGCCAAAGTGTGAAAAGCTAATGCAGTAGGTGTGTTGTCTAAGAAAGCACTTAAACTACCAGTTGCATAATAATATTGAGCGGTTGTATTTATTCCTAAACTTTTAGAATTTTCTGTTAAATATTGTAAAGCAGGTATCATAGTAATGAAAATTCCTAAGAATAAGAAAGCTACTTCTAAAATTGGTCCCCAAGAGAATTTGTTTGCTTCACGTATAGGTTTTTTTGTAAGTAATAAAGACAAAACAGCCATAGAAACAATACTTCCTTCTCTAATAAATCCAGCCCATTTACTTTCTTTCATAATAGGTAAATAATGTTCGTTTAAGAAAGCAACAGAAGCCACAACACCTGCTAAGAAAATAAAGTTAATATTTCCTTTTAAACCTAGAGGTTCAACATTGGTTTTGTCGAATTTAATATTTTCAAGAGGTTCTTTTTTGTAATAATATGTATCAGCAATAAAGTAAATTACTAATAGTACGGCATTTACAAAAGCCCATTCAGGAAGCATGTGGAAAAACCAAGTAAATTCAGCACCTTTTAAATATAACAAGAAAAGTGGTGGGTCGCCAAGTGGAGTTAATAATCCACCTGCATTTGCAACAATGGCAATAAAAAATAAAATTGTGTGAACTTTAAATTTTCTTGCACTGTTTGTTCTAATTACAGGACGAATTAAAAGCATTGCAGCACCAGTTGTTCCCATTACAGAAGCTAAAATGGCACCAATTCCTAAAAAAGAAGTGTTTATCCATGGTTTTGCTTGAATATCGCCTTTTAAGTGAATACCACCAGTTATTACAAATAAAGCACCTAATAAAATTATAAAAGGAAGATAATCAAAAATCAATTGGTGTGCTAAAAGTTCTGGTAAACCTAATGCTATTAAATATGCTGCGACAGGAATACCAAGTATTAATGAAACAAGTAATTTGTTTTTATTTTTTTCCCACCAGTGTTCAAAAAACAAAGGACCTAGTGCAATACATAATAACATTAGCACAAAGGGAATAATAGCCCAAAGAGGCATGTTTACGTTAGTTGCTGATAATAAAGTCATAATTAATTAATTTAAAATTCATTAAACGCAAAATTAATTATATTTTTTTAAAGTCGTTATTTTACAAGAAAAGATTAAGGTTTATACGTCTATGTTTGACAACAGAATTTTTCGCACTGTTGAGCTGGTAATTAAACCATTATTTTATTAAATTTAAAACCTCTTTAGCCAATTTATAGGCTTGAAATTTTAAATAAGATTTTAGTTTGTTATACTTATCAAATTTTTACAAGAAAATAAGTTGTACTAAAATATAAATAGGTAGTAAAACTATTAAAGAGAATTTAATCATATAACCAAAGAAACTTGGCATTTTTATTTTATTTTCTTCAGCAATAGCTTTAACCATAAAGTTTGGACCGTTTCCAATATATGTCATAGCACCAAAAAATACCGAACCTAAGCAAATTGCAGTTAAAATCATTTCATCAATACCTGCAACAAGGTTTGCATCAGCAACGCCACTTATTCCACCAGCCAATTTGTGGAAAGCTAATGCCGTAGGAGCGTTGTCTAAGAAGGCACTTAAACTTCCTGTAGCATAATAGAATTGAGCAGTTGTGTTTATTCCTAAATTTTTAGAATTTGCGTCTAAGTATTCTAAAGCAGGTATCATAGTAAGGAAAATTCCTAAGAATAAGAATGCTACTTCTAAAATTGGACCCCAAGAGAATTTGTTTGCTTCGCGTATTGGTTTTTTTGTAAATATTAAAGACAAAACAGCCATAGAAACAATAGCCCCTTCTCTAATATATCCTGCCCAATCACTTTTTGCCATAATAGGTAAATATTGTTTGTTTAGAAATGCAACAGATGCAACAACACCTGCTAGGAAAATAAAGTTAATATTTCCATTTAAACCTAAAGGTTCAACATTTGTTTTGTCGAATTTAATATTTTCAAGTGGTTCTTTTTTGTAATAATATGTATCAGCAATAAAGTAAATTAATAATAGCAAGGCATTTACCAAAGCCCATTCAGGAAGCATGTGTAAAAACCAAGTAAATTCAGCACCTTTTAAATATAATAGGAAAAGTGGTGGGTCACCAAGTGGAGTTAGTAGTCCACCTGCATTTGCAACAATAGCTATGAAAAATAAAATTGTATGAACTTTAAATTTTCTTTGATTGTTTGTTCTAATTACAGGACGAATTAAAAGCATTGCAGCACCTGTTGTTCCCATAAAAGAAGCTAAAATAGCACCAATTCCCAAAAAAGAAGTGTTTATCCATGGTTTTGCTTCAATATCGCCTTTTAAGTGAATACCACCAGTTATTACAAATAAAGCTCCTAATAAAATTATAAAAGGAACATAATCAAAAAGCATTTGGTGCGCTAAAGCATCTGTCAATTCTTGTGCTATTAAATATCCTGCAACAGGAATACCAAGTATTAAAGATACAAGTAATTTGTTTTTATTTTTTTCCCACCAGTGTTCAAAAAACAAAGGACCTAGTGCAATACACAATAACATTAATACAAAGGGGATAATAGCCCAAAGTGGCATAGTGTTAGTTGTTGATAATAAAATCATAATTCATTAATTTAAAATTCAAAAACCGCAAAAATAATTATATTTTTTAAATGCAATAATTTTATAGACAAAAGATTAGCAAAACCTCTAAGTTTGACAGTAGATTTATTGCTTTGATGTTTCTGAATTAGAACTTTTCTTTTTTAATTTCAAGCTTTCGAGTATGCTTTCTCCAAAAATTCTTTTATAAAAAATAAGTAATAAAAATACAGAAACTGTTATAGCAGAGTCTGCCACATTGAACACTGGTCTAAAAAATAAAAATTCTTTACCACCAACGAAAGGGAACCATGTTGGATATGTGGTTTCAATTATTGGGCAATAAAACATGTCCACAACTTTACCATGGAGAAATGGAGCATAGCCACCTTCAGGAGGAAACATTGTTGCTGCTTGGTAATAAGTACTTTCGTTAAAAATTAGACCATAAAATGCAGAATCGATTAAATTTCCAGTTGCTCCAGCAATAATTAAGGAAATACAAATTATATAAAATAAATTTTCGCCAGCTTTTATAATTTTACATAAATAATATATTAGTAATGAAATTGCTGCAACTCTAAATAAACTCAAAAATAATTTTCCCAAACTACCACCAAATGTCATTCCAAAAGCCATACCTTCGTTTTCAACAAAATGCAGTTTTATTTTGTCGCCAATGATATTAAGTTCTTGACCTAGAGTAAAGTTAGTTTTTATCCAAATTTTTAAAACTTGGTCTAAAATTAAAATTCCTAAAATTATAGCTATAGCTATTAGTGATTTTTTTCTCATAAAAATCGTTATTTTGAACTGCAAATATAAATTAATAATTCATTTATCTTATTTAGAATGTATATAAATGTCTGTTTTAAAATCAAAAACTTGTAAAATCATTTTTATTTAATTAAAAAGAAATTAATTTTGTCGTATTAAATTTTGAATTATTAATTTTTAAAGAATAGAAAAAATGGCTTACAAAATTACTGACGACTGTGCCGCTTGTGGTACTTGCATAGATGAATGCCCAGTAGAGGCAATCTCTGAAGGTGCTATTTATGTTATTAATCCAGACCTTTGCATCGACTGTGGTGCTTGTGCTGATGCATGCCCAGTAGAGGCAATAAAGCCTGCATAGTTAAGAAATTAAAAAGCTCCGAAAGGAGCTTTTTTTTTGGGAAAGTTTCTTTTAAAAATTACAGTTTTAAAGTTAAGTTTTGACTTCATTAGTAGTTGGCGTTATGCTTTTGTCAGGAACATTTTTTTTAAAAAAATCGTCATACCTTTTATTCCCAATATTGATTATTATTAAATTTTGCCTGCAACGAGTAATAGCAGAATAAATTAATTCATCTGTTGTAAAATCAAAACCATTATTGTTTTCATTCTCAATTATTAAGAACAAAGTATGGATTTCCCAACCTTTAAAACTATGAATAGTTGAAAGTTTAGTTGTTCCAGAGTTGTTCCAAAAGTTAAATTTTTTATTTCTTCTAACTGTTTCAAGTTCTTTTTTTAAGTTTGTCCAATCAACAATGATATCGTTTATGGTGTTTTTGGATTGTAATTCTTCATAAATTTCTTGCGTTTCAAACATAGTGTTTGTTTTCTTATTAAATTTGTCGCGAATACTTTTATCAATTAGACGCAATATTTCAACTTTTGATGAAAGGAAGCAGACATCGTTGTCGTGTATATTTTTCTCTGTAATAGTATAATTATAAATGTTTAAAATCTCTTGTATGTCAGTATTGTTTAGATAATAATATTTGATAAAAGAAACATCATCTAATCTTGTTTGGATAATAATTTCGTCATAATCATATTTATTAGTAAAAAAAGTTCGCTGAAATTTGGTAGCTAAATTTGTTAATTGAACTGTTGTACGAAAAGATTTTTTTAAAATATACCATGGACCTCCAATACTAGTATAAGGTTTTTTATTGTCTAATTCCCTTTGATAAATATTTTGTTTTTCGTCACCGAAAACAACAAACTCCCCGTCTTTTGCTAAAAACTGCTTAACATTTATAATCCACGTTCGATCATAATCTTGAACTTCATCAATAATAATTGTTTGAAAAGTTATATTATTTGAATTAATTATTTCGTTTTCTTCTTCATCCACAAGATTTTCATTGTTTTTATAAGCTTTAATAAATTGATGATAGTGTAGAATAGTGAAATATTTCCATTCAAAATTTTCCCTCACATCACTAATACAATCATGTATATAGTTTCGTAAAGAAATATTAAATGTAAGAATTAAAACATTATCATTGTGTCGTAAATGTGCATTTACAGCTCTTTTCGCTAATGCAAGAGTTTTTCCACAACCAGCCACTCCTTTGATTTTTTGCTGAGTATTTGATTTACTTTTAATTATTTTTTGTTGCTCGCTAGAATAGGTAATTGGTTTACCTTGTTCAATGCTATGAAATGGTGGCGACAAATATCTTTTAAAACTTTTATAAAGTTCATTGTCAAAAAGAAAAGACTTTTTATTTAGCCATCTTTTTGCAAGAATATTTTGGAAATTCTCTTTTGTTAAACTGTCATTTCCCAAAATTTCAAAATGAGACAAAAATTTTAAATAAGCTTTGTTTGATTCTTGTCCAAATTGTAAGAATGTATCAATTTGTTTCTTACTTGCATTATGAAAATAAACAGAACATGTAACAACCGACCAAAATTTAGGATTTTTTATTTTCTTTTCTAATAGATTTTCAATATGTAGATTGAATAAGTTTTCTTTATATTCAAATACTTGTTGAATAGGCGATTTAACAATTTGTTTTTTACCATAAGGATTGTTAATATTTTTAAGTTCCCAGTTTCTATTAGCATTAAGTTGATAACTGTTTAAATCCCAGTCTTTAACTTCAATAATCATGGCACCTGAATTTTTTCGAAGGATAATTATATCTGGATTATCACCATTTAAAAAAGGTTGAAAATAAACTTCGTATGTATCGTCAAGTGTGGAATTAAGAAAATAAAGTAGTTTGCGTTCCCCTTTTGTTGGTTTTACTTTCAACAAGTCAATTTGTTTTAGTGTTGGAAAAATTTTTGCCATAATTCAATACTTCAATAAAAAGTTATTATTTGTTTTTGTATTATTTTTCTTTAAATGTTTTTATTATATAAGAGATAAAATATCATTTATTAGTTCTAAAACTTTGCAACAATTATTGTAAGCATCTTCTGTTGTATCTTTGTGTATTAATTCTTTTGTAAATATATTTTTGACATTACTATGTATATAGTCTGTTTCATTTCTAAATTTATTTATTTCTTGAAAACTATTTGATAGTTTTGTGTAATTATCACCATCTGAATAGGCTGCAATTAATGAATACATTTGTTCGCTTAAATTAATTAGACCTTCCGAATACTTGCTATATTCATTTGTATCATCTGAATAATTAATGGCTTTTTTCTTATCAAAAGTGATATTAACAGTTATACCATCCTTGTTTTTTTCAATAAAATATTCCTTGTTTTTAAATTTCCAATTAATATTTCTTTCATAAGTTGCAGTATTCCAAGTAGAAATATCAGAAAACCCCTTGACAATTTCTTCAAGTATTGAAAAGTAAATAATAAAAGCTAATGATTCATTATTTGTCTTTAATAAATCTTTTTCAAGTTTTGTTTGTCCTTTGAATAAATAAGCATAACCTAATTTGAGCTTATCTATTATTCTATTCTTAATATTTTTATCTTTCTTACTCCCATTAAAATAGTAGTGTTTATTTATTTTATTGATTATCTCATTCGACAACCTCCAAACGTCCTTTCTTCGTGGTCCTATATCAAATAACAAATTTTCAAAATTATCTCTAAAAATTTCATAGCTATAATTTGAAGCTTTTTTATCAAAAATATAATCAGGGTGCTCTTTTATAAAATAAGAATCAACACCATATTCCTTAAAAGCATCAATATTCCAAATTTTATTTGAAGCAGTAAGTAAAATAATTGGAGTTGAAAAGTTGACTATCGAAAAGTTTCTTTTTATTTTTTTCAGAATTTTATATCCTGAAAAATCTTCAATATTTATTTTCTTATAATCGTTAGCTTCGAGTCTAATATCAAGCAGTATTATGTCATATTCATTTTGAATTAGGTCAATAGCATCTACATATGTGGTTGCAGACTCTATTACCATGTTTTGAAAAGGGAATATTAGTTTTAGAAGTTGCTCCCATCCCTTTTTTGCTTTATCATCAATTAAAAGTACTTTCATCGTTTTGGAATTTTAGTTAAATCTATAGTTTTGAGAACCTTAGGCTGTTTGATTTCGTAGCTACTTGCTCGAAAAACTTCATTTTCTTCCTTATCTTTTTGGGGCAAATCCTCATATAGTCCATTTTTCGCAATCAACCATTTAAAATACAATGAATTTAGCTTTTCTGAGTCAAAATCAGTAATTTCCTTAATATCAATATTGGCATTATAAGCTAATTGATAGATTCCCCATTCATTTGCAATGGAATGATTATCTTCGTAGTTATCAGGCACATCAAGTTTGAGTTTTTCCATTTCATATGGAAGTTCTAGTAAAGTCAATGTTTCTAATTTAGCATCAATAGCGATTTTAAAAGCATCAAGCTTGTGCTTAATAAGTTGAACATTTTTTGTCTTAAGGATATTAAAGTACTTGTTGTTATACAAATATTCATATCCAACATAACTATAAATAAATATATTACTACATTGATTAATTGTTCTTGTACACCTAATAAGTGTTGCGAATTTTAATCCTAAAAAATCTGACAACGAAGAACCAATACTTATGGGAATAAATATATTATCATATTTTTCTTTTAATAGATTAACTTCGATTATTTGTGATAAATCGCTATTTTTATAAATAGTTTTAGTTTCAAAATTTTTATCATCATAAATTTGAATAAATCGTTCTTCCGGACGAAACAGACAATTCTTTTTTGGGTTGATCATACCTTCAAAAGTTCCTGTATTATTGTTTGCAGCTATAAGTTTTTCAGATAAATTTTTTTCTACTTCAGGGTCATTCCCAAAAAACAAGTAATCAATATTTATATCGCTATTTTTAACTTTGCCAATAAATATTTCCAAATTTTGATATAAAACAGAAACAGGCATATATGCAATATTTGCATTTTTTTTCCGAGCATCTATTCCCCCACTAAAAAAAACAATTTGAAAATTTCTGTTATCATTAGCAAATTGTATAATCTCTTTTCGCATTTCATCGCGTTTTACACTCGAAATAGAAAACTTAGCATTAGCGAAAAAAGAGTCATGAATCAATATAATACTATTATCAGAAAGTATGTTTAACCTTTGATACTCTTCATAATTGCTTATTAAACAAATGTCATTTTCATATTGATTGAATTTGTCCTTTGACCAACCATAGTCATTTTGTCGTGTTGTTTTATCGTCTATCAGATATATCATTTCTTAAATGTTAAAATATATTTTACACCTTCTACTTTTTTATTAATTTTTTCAAAACTAAGCTTTTTATCACTAAAAACTTGGAAATTCCAAATATTCAATTTTGCATATTCTTTATTTCCAAAATCAGCTTCAATTTTAAATTCACACATTCCATTGATTTGATTTCTTATCAGATTTTTGTAAACTTGTCCAAGACGATTAGTTGCGTCTTGGATTGTATGTTTATAGGTAGAATTTACATGGTGTATAGAAAAAACCACATCATTATTTTTAGAGTTAGAAAAACCAATATTAACAATAGGTTTTTTTAATTTATGCTCATTTTTAACTTTTAAAATTAGTTCTATCAAACTGTTATAAGCTTCAATTAACTTCTCTA
>DAONZU010000040.1:0-19596 GCA_035406965.1 Bacteroidales bacterium | reverse complement strand
TATCTTTACCACTAATTAATACAAGTTATCATAAACAACCTTGTGAAACTTGACATCTTGAATAAACTGTTTCTTTAAATTTTTCTCCGATTCAATCAAAGATTCATATTTTTCTTCCTGATGATTATGTTTACTAATAATATGTTTGGCAACGATTACTGCACTTGTTAAAGCGTTGCTAATCCCTTCACCTGAAAAAGGGTTGATTAATCCTGCAGAATCACCAATAAAGAAAATGTTTTCAGTCATCTGCAATTGATTTTCACACATGTAACTCGGAAGCATTTTGGTTAATGTCTTATCTATCAAACAATCCTTATCAATAAAGTTTTTTATGTGTGTTTTTGAAATTAGAGCTAATAATGTGTCGCTACTAGAAAGCTTTAGATTTGCAAATTTTTCTGGTGTTGTTATCGCTCCAATATTCAATCGCTCATCAGAAAGTTTAAATGCCCAAAGGTAACCAGGTAAGATCTCGGGTAAATAGAATAATTCGAAGTTTTTTAAAGTCCATTCAGATTTAGGCTTAAAAAAACCTTGAGTTCCCAAAAAAGATGTATCTATGCATGGCCTATTCTTAAAGTAATTTTTGCCATTTGCTATAATTGTTATTGTTTCATTGTTCTTTGGATTTTTATTATGAATTAAATTTACATCTATTTTATTTGATAACTCTATTTTGATGTTTTGATTTTCTTTAGCAAAATTAAGAGCAACATTGTCAAACCATTTTCGATCAACGATTATTCCAAAATAGTTTTCATTATAATTATTACTTGTTCCTTTTGTTGTTATTGTGTATGAAGTTTTATCTTTAATATTGATTTTAACATTGTCAAATTTAATGGATTCTTTTGAGTTTGTAATTTCGTGATAAAACATGGGCATATATCTTTTATAAATATTTAAGCTAATCATACTAATCGCCCCACCACATGCTTTCGTTCTTGGAAAAGAGTTTTTATCAAATATAGTAACATTAAATCCATTTTGAGCTAGCAAGAATGCTGCCAGTATTCCAGAGGGACCAGCTCCAATTATATTGATGTCTGGTAGTATGCTTTTTATTTTTTTTGCCATGCGATAGGATAATCCCCTAAATTAATGAGTTCAAGATTTAATTTGTTAATTTTAATAAAGTCGTCAACAGCATTTTTGCAGTTGTAATATTTGACATTATAATCATCAATGACAATAATCCCATTTTTAGAAACATAAGGGTAATACTGCTGAAGACTTAAAAATGTTGGTTCATAAAAATCCACATCAATATGCAAAAATGATATTTTATTAATTTTTGGTAAATTTTGTTGATCTTCTAAAAAACAATTGTAAACATTAAGATTTTTTTCAAGATTGTATAATTTAAATAAATCAATTACATCGTTTTTAGATGGATATTTGATGATTTTAAAATTTTTAAATATTTCTAAAGCCTTTTTGTCTTCTGGATAATTTACATTGTTGCTGTTGAACCCATTAAACGAGTCAATTAGATGCCAAGAAATATCGATACTGTTTTGTTCAAAAAGTGACTTCAAGTATAATGCACCTCCACCTTTCCAAATGCCAATTAAAACAGCATCTCCTTCTATTTGTTTGTCTATACTCTGTAGAAATAGTTTCTGAAAATGTGTGAAGAAGTCTTTTTGAATAAGTGTAAGATTTTTATCAGAATTTACTAGTTCTTTTATTTGTTCAAAAGATTTAATTTTTTCTGGCGGCGCTATGATTTTTAAAATTTCTTTTGGTGTATATTTTTTCATTTTATTAGTTCTTTTGCGAAAGATTCGATATTTAAGACTATTTTTTTAATATTATTTTTGGAAACAATGCTTTTTTTTGTCAATTTTAAAGGAAAATGTAAAGTAGCATTTTGCATGTTCTGAAAAGCGCTGTTTTTCTTAGTGTGTACACCTCTCTCGTCAAATCCTATATTTGAAATTAGATTTTTAGTAGGATATATAACCAATCCTTTATTGTCTAGAATTGTTAGCATCCAATGAATATCCCAAGTTTGTTTTGTTTCTAATACTTTTTTAATTATTCTTTCAAAATTTGGATACTTTGTAAAATTAATCTGTTTTGATTTTTTATAGTTTAGTTTTCGAGTTTCCCAATCATTAATGTCGATTGAAAAATTGAATTTTTCCCAAGCTCTTCTCCAGCTTGCCCAACCCCAAGGAGGAAAAGCAATATTTGTGAAGAAATAATCTTCGGACAAATTTTGTTGTCCTAATATGTTGCTTCCAGAAATATGCATTATGTCATAATTGTCATTGTATTTATCAAGTAACTCAGAGCAATATCTAAAAAAAGAAATTGATGGTAAACAATCATCTTCGATTACAATAAGTTTCTCATAAATACTAAAAGCTTCGTTAAGACCAGTTTGTATTCTTCTAGCACATCCTAGATTTACATCTGAATATAATCTTTTAACATTACAAGTCCAATCAATGTCCGAAACAATTATTCGCGTTAAATCGGTTAAGCGTTTTTCTGTGGCATCAATAGGTCCATCTGCAACAATTATCAGATTTTCTGGTTTAATCTTTCGAATTACTTCAAAAACTCTAAATGTTAAATCAGGTCTTTTATAAATAAAAAATACTATTGGTATGTCGAAACCGTTGTTAACCATTTTTAAATTTTAAGTAATTGTTCAATTAATCTATTGTCTTGTGCAAAATTAAATAAATAAATCGAATAAAATTTCTTATCACCATAAATAGCAGGACAAAAAATTTGATAGCCTTTATTAAGAAAAGGACTCACAATTGTTTTTATATCTTTCCAAATATTAAGGTAATAATCAGCAGTTTCTTTAAAGTCTCCGAACAAAACTGCTTTTCTTTTAGACAACATATCGTCTGAATTATCTCTATTACCTTTGCCAACTGCATATTCAATTACTGGAACTTTAGCTATCATTGGTTCATCAAACAAATTAGCTATAACTTGCTTGTAAATAGGATCTTTAATGTAATAGTAATCTTTTGTTTCTTTTGTGTTTTGTGTATAGAACACTGATGAATTTTTTACAAAATCAATATTTGTTATATTACCCCCTTGTCTTAAATATTCTTTTGTCTCAGGAATTGTAAAATAGTCATCATTGTCGTTAAAGATTCGTTTAAGATAAAATCCAAAAGATGATTCATCTTTACAATTTACTTTTACTGAGAAAGTTATTCCAGAGCCGGCATCTTTAACTCTAAGAATGTCATTTAACGAAGCATATTTGTATATGTCATAAAAGTCGTTGCTATTGCCTGTAATAAATAGAGAATTAATTTCGGATTGACTTAGTACCTGATAAAAAGTGTAGTAAAATTTTACACTATAAATGTTGTTTTCATAGAAATTAAATCCAATCCAACTTCGATAGGAATTGTTTTTTTCGATTTTGTCAACTTTGTTTTGCAGTTCACATAATGAACTATTATTTAAATATGATTTTATCCAATTCATAAATGTTTGTTATTATTATTCTGTTTATATTATTTTTTAACGTTTTGTTTACGACATAATTTCTGTAAAATATGTAATTTCTTTTGCAAAAAATTTCATAAGGATATACTTCTTTATGATCATCTTTATAAATTATATTTGTAATTTCTTTTTCTTTGTGTGGACAAATTATACTTGTTTTGCATTTATTACAGTGATTTGTCTGAATGTTTGTGATTATTTCTGGTAAATAAACAGAAAAAATGAACTCATCAGATTCATGCTTAGTATCAAAATATGAATATTGTACATTATCTATTTCAAATCTGTTAAATCCTAGTTCTAAATAAAAGTTAAAAAAATCAGGATTAAAGAATGTCAATCTATTATAATCATTGGTTATATCCATCCTAATATCCTTTTTTATTGGAATAAGTAATCTTCCTAAAATAAGATTATGATGAGTGTCTTTAAGAGCATTAAATAATCCCATGTCGTTAATCACTATTTCTGTGGTTGCTGGTAATGTTTTAATAGTTTTACAAATTGAATCAAAGTAATTATTGGTGATAAGCGGTGTTAATATGGTGATTTTAAGCTCTTTGAATTTGGCAATTTTTGTGATTTTTGTAATTTCAGCTTTTGTCGGAAATCTGCCGGGACATGTTTCGTTTCCCAAATAGATGCGGCTTATACCAAGAATATTTTTAAACTCCAATTCTTGCGCCTTTTCAATTCTGATACAATACTCAATCATCTTTTCTACAGTTTAAATTACAAACATCACCAAAATAGTTAATATATCTATTTTTTACAAAGTCCCTAAAATCTATTTTGTTTTTAATGTCCTTGTTTGCTCTAATCTCATTTAGAACCTTAACATTTTTAATTATTATCTCGGGGTCATGACCTCTTCCAGCAATTTTTAAATTAATATTATTTTGCATCAATATTTCAAACAGGTTGCACAGGCGACATCCATATTGTTTGTATTTTCCAATTTTATCTGATATAGCAGTATAGTAGCAAACTGATTGAAATGGAAATCCGTGAAAACTTCTACATAATCCATCTGTGAATGGACAGAAATCATTAAGGATGAGATATTCAAAATCTAGTTCTGGAAAAGTTTTAGCAAATTTAACAACCTCATCTGTTCTAATTGATCTCGGAATAACAATTGTGTCTGCACCAATGTTTTTGTAGAATTTTATTGATTCTTCATTAAAAATGTGAGTTCCAACACTTGCAATAATTCTTTTAGCTCCAAGATTTATTATTTTTTGAAAAAAAGCTGGGTTGCTTATTATTACTGCATCAGATAATTCTATAATATTGGTTAAGTAATCTTCAATAAAATTTGATACACCATTATTGTAATAATGTTCATTAAAAACGAGAAACGTATTTATATTGTTTGATTTTAAGCGATGAATTGTAATTATTATCTCATTTTTGTCAATAAAATTTGGTTCAGAATAATTTGTACTAGAGTATCTGTTATATGACTGTCTTCGAGTTGTAATTGAAGGATGTCCCAAATCTATAAAACCATAATAAAAAGAATTAGCCCCATTTTCAATTATTTCTGAGATAAATGGTGTTAATGCTGGATAAAGTGGTGCTAATATTTTATTCATTTCAACCCCTCCCTATACCATTTCAAATACTTATTAACACCGTTTGAGATGTCAACAATAGGGGTAAAGGCTAAAAACTTCTTTGCCTTGGAATTATCCGCCCAAGTGATGTCCGACTCTCCTTTGATTGAATCGACAAATTCGATATTTACATTTTGTTTTATTTGTTGTTCAAATATTGTAATAATTTCTGTGAGCTTTATTGGATTCCCATTGCCAAGATTAAATATATCGAATTTAGAATCTTTGTAATCAACAGCTTTCATTATTCCCAAAATAATATCATCAACATAAGTATAATCACGTGCTGTACTTCCATCTCCAAAAATTCTTAGCTTTTCATTTTTGAAAATACTATTTGCAATTTTATTCATTACCAAATCAGGACGTAATCTCGGTCCATAAACTGAAAAAAACCTTAATGAAATAAATCTTAAATTATATTTTTCAGAATATTCTTTCCCAATTTGTTCTGATAATAATTTTGTTTGAGCATACGGATTGATAGGCTTTAAATTTGTAAAGTTTTCATCAAATGGAGTAGGGGCATTGCCATAAATGCTTGATGATGAGGCAAATATAAATTGGTTGATTCCTTGTTTGACAGCCAAGTTAAGAATGTTTTTTGTTCCAACTACATTACTTTCTTCGTAACCTACAGGATATTTTAGCGAATACCGAACCCCGGCCTTTGCTGCCAAATGAATAATTGCATCGAAATTGCCATCAAGTTGTTTAGCAATTTTATTGACATTCTTAATGTCTTCTTCGATAAGGGTATATTTAGGGTGGGAGAGTGCTTTTTGTATGTTATGTCGCTTAATCTGAGGATTATAATAATCATCAAAATTGTCGATGCAAATAACCTCATTTCCATTATTTAGCAAATAATCACAAAGATTACTTCCAATAAATCCGGCACCACCAGTAACAATTATTCTTTTACTCATTAAAATCAATAGTTTGTGCAAATATAAAACATTTTCTTAAATATCTTGGAAATTTGTGTGATTTTTGTCTGTAAAGGCACTTCAGTTAAAAGTTTATAAAGTTGAATTGAGCTTGTAAACTCGGTTCGCCCCTTCAACTACGTTCAGTGCATCGCTTTTAACTTTTAACTGATTTATTTTAAAACATCATTCCAAAGTTGTTTTCTGTAGTCATCGATTTGATGAGGTTTACATTCATTAACAGAGGAAATTTCTTTTGATGTGTAAATCATTTGTTCAACAAAATCGGGTGCACGCCGTACTCCTTCGCCTATGTTAATAATTATAGTTTCATCAGATTTTAATAGGTTTTTTTCTAGGGCTTCGAAAAATCCACCTAAACAAACAGCAGAGGCTGGTCCTAATAGAAGTTTTCTTTCGTATGCAACTAATCTTCCTATTGGAGCAAGTTTTTCTTCTTTCATTCTAATGAAAGTTCCGCCACTTTTTTTAATAATTCTTGAAACAATAGGGTAGGTAGCGGGGTTTCCTGTTGCTAGAGTAGGAACTTGAGTTTGTGGATTATCTAAAATTGGATAATCGTTTTCATAATTTTTAGGGAAATTTTTTGCTTGAGCTTTTTCCCATGCTTGAGTCATTGGGTCGCATGCATCGGGTTGAACCATTATCATACGTGGATTTTTAATTTCTGGGAAAGTTTTCTTAATTTCTCTAACGCCTTTATCTATAGCAATTGGTCCTGTCCCGCCACTAATAGCTTGAATGTAAACATCTGGCATTTTCCCAATTTGACGTAACCATTCAAAAACCATAGTTTTTTTAGCTTCAACTCTAAGTGGGTCAATGTTTCCAGAAGAAATTAAAATATTGTATTTTTTTGCATATTCAGCAGCAATTTCTTTTGCTTTTGCATAATCGCCTTTTACTCTATATACATTTTGTCCAAAGGCACTAATCATTGCTTCCGAAGCTTTTAAGGCATTGTCGGGAAGAAATATTGAACAATTAATTCCAGCTATAGAAAGATAACGAGCATAAGAAGTTGCTGTGTTTCCTGTAGATGCAACGCAATATTGGTTTATGTCGTATTCTTTTAAAACACTTGCAGCTAAAGCAGCAGCCACATCTTTAAAAGTTCCAGTTCCACCGTTTAAATCATTACGATATACATAAATGTCCAAATTTAAACCATATTTTTCTCTTGCAAAATCTTCTAAAAACCACCATTTTTGCAAATCTATAGCTCCTTCATTTCTGGTAATTATGTTTTCTCTTCTGTTTAGTGGTAAATAATAAAAATATTGCCAAAAACTTTCGGGATTTCCTTTCATAATTAGTGGTAGTTCGTTATAGTCGCTGTTATACCAAACTTCAGAGTGTTTGCTACCACACTTAGGGCAAACTTGATTTTGCTCGAACCATGCACCAAAATCTTCGGTTATGTGTTCGCACTTTACGCATTGTAAGTAGTATTTTGCTTCTTTCATAGCTTTAGCTTTTTAACAAACAAAGCAGTATAAGTTTTATACCGCTTTGTTTTTTTATTAAATTTTTATTCAACTTTCATTGATTGCATTTCTTTAGTATTATAAACACCTGCTTCAAGATTTTTCTTAATTTTTTTGAAAACTTCTATAGTTTCATTAACATCTTCAAGAGTGTGAGCAGCAGTTGGAATAATTCTTAACATTAGTAAATCTTTTGGGATTACTGGATATACTACTACAGAACAGAAGATATTATGATTTTCTCTTAAATCGACAACTACGTTTGTTCCTTCTGGTACAGAACCACTGAAATATACTGGAGTAACAGCCGATTGTGTTTTTCCTATATCAAAACCATTATCTTTTAAACCTTTTTGAAGAGCATTAGCAATTTTCCAAAGTTTTTCTTTGTGTTCGGGCTGATTTTGTAGCATATCTAATCTTTTTAAAGCTCCAATAACCATTGGCATTGGTAAAGATTTTGCAAAAATTTGAGAACGCATATTATATTTTAGAGCGTCAACAATAACTTCGTCTGAAGCTACAAAAGCACCTATTCCAGCCATAGCTTTAGCAAAAGTTGCAAAATAAATATCAACTTCTTTTTGTAAGCCAAAGTGTTCGTCTGTTCCTGCTCCAGTTTTTCCCATGGTTCCAAATCCGTGAGCGTCGTCAAGTAAAATTCTGAAATTGTATTTTTCTTTAAGTTTTACTATTTCTGGGAGGTTCCCTAAATCGCCAGCCATACCAAAAACACCTTCGGTAATTACTAAAATTCCACCACCGTTTTCTTTAGCTGTTTTTGTGGCAAATTTTAACATTTTTTCGCATCTTTCAATGTCGTTGTGAGGATAAACATAAGATTTTCCACCTTTAGCTTTATGCAAAAATATCCCGTCCATTATACAGGCATGAGATTCGGAATCATAAACTATAACATCTTTTCTGGTAGCTAAAGTATCAATAATAGATACCATACCTTGATAGCCATAGTTTAAAAGATATGCAGATTCGCGTTTTACAAATTTTGCAAGTCTATCTTCGAGTTCTCTGTGATATTTAGTTTCACCCGACATCATTCTAGCACCCATTGGGTACGCCATTCCAAATTCTTTAGCAGCATCTGCGTCAACTTTGCGAACTTCGGGGTGGTTTGCTAAACCTAAATAGTTGTTTAAACTCCAAGTAAGAACTTCTTTTCCTAAAAATTTCATTCTTGGTTTAATTTCACCTTCTAATTGAGGGAACATGAAGTAGCCTTCAGCTTTTTGTTGGTATTGTCCTAGTGGACCTCTAGCTTCTTTTAGTCTGTCAAAAATGTCAACCATAATATTTTTTTTAATTTTAGTTTTATATTAAAATCTTTTCTTCTTTTTTATTATTTTGTTTTTTTGAATTTTTTTGCAAAGATAAGAAATTTGAAACAATTTCCGCAATATCCATTACTTTTCCTTTGTAACTATGAGTAAAGGTCTTTTTGCACAATGGACATGCTGTTGCAAGAACATCAGGTTTATCTTTTGTTAATATTTGCAAGGCATCATTTTTAATTTTTAATTGAGAATTGAGTTCAATAATAGTATTCGCTAAACTTCCACCACAACAAAGCGAGTTTTCTTCATCGAACTCTGTGTTTATAAGTTTACCAACTTTACTTAAAACTTGTCGCGGTTGTTTATAAATATTTAAGCCTCGTCCTAGTTCGCAAGGATCGTGAAAAACTATATTAAGTTCTGATTTGTTTAGTTTAATTCTCTTTTCATCAATTAGCATTTTAATATACTCGCTATGATGCATGATTTCGATATCTAAGGCATATTCTTCTTTAAACGATTTGCAACAAATAGGACAAGAAGACACAAGCAATTTTGCTCCTGACGAAGAAATTAATTTTGTGTTTTTGCTAACTAAGTCTTTAGATTGTTGTACAAATCCTTGTTGACGCAGTGGGCGACCACAACATATTCCTTGTTCTTCGTCCATAAACCACACTTTTTCATTTGCTGCTGAAAAAATATTTTTCATAGCAAGAATAATACTTGGTGTTAGGTGTGTCATGCAACCTGCAAAATATATTACGTCAGTTTTATTTTTTGTTGGTTCAACTTTACAATAATCATAATAGTGCTTTCCTGGGACTTCTGTTTTTGTCCTTAATTGTTGGCGTATTTGTGTGAGTTCAAGTCCAACAGGACATGTTTCGGTACATCTGCCACACATTAAGCAGTTGTTGGCTACTAGGTCGCTGATTTTATTGTATCTAGTGTCTCTTATAAAATATACAGATTGAACATTATTTATATTAGCCGAAAAATTTAACTGGCATGCGTCAATACAAATTCCACATCTTGAGCATGAATTAATTTCAAAATTTGTTAATCCAGAATATTGTTCTCCTTCTGTTGCTCCCCATTTTCTTAAAAATATTAAAGCTACTTCTGTTGGTATGTGCATATATCGCGAAAATGGTAAACTCACAAAAAACACAAATAATGATATTGAATATGCCCACCATAGAGGTAATTCTATTGCCTGAGCAAATTGTTGTGGAAATAAACTTCCTAATCCTCCAGTGAGAAAACCTCCGTTTTGTACTAGTGCAGCTGTTGAACTTTCTGCTAATAATCTTAGTGGGAAAATTAGCCACAATGCACTTAATGCTATTTTATCGTAAACTATATGTTTTGTTGCTTTTTTTAGTCCTAATATTTTTGATCTAAATCTTTTAATTATTGCAAGAGCTAATCCGCTAAGCACTACTAATAGTAGAAAGTCCATTGCGAATGTAAAAAACTTAGCTCCCCAAAAGTTATGTTGTTCGCGTGCAAAATATTTAAAGAAAATAGCAAGCCAAGGTTCTTCAAAAAATGTACCAGAATAAACCGAAGCTTCAATTTTACCAACTACAATTAATAAAAACCAGCCAAAAGCAAGACTCATGTGCATATATCCTAAAAGAGGGTTCTTTTTGTAAATATTTCTATGAATTAGAGCTTCACGAAAAACTTCAATAGTTGCTGAAATTGTTTTAGTGGTAAAAATATTTCGTTTTATAAAGAATTTTTGTTTACGGTCAAGAAGTTTAAACCATTTTACAAATTTAACAATTATTATTACAAATAATATTAATGCTCCAATGCTAAATGGTAATATGAAATTGGAATAATTCATTCTTTAATATTTTTATAATTCAAATCGTTAAGAAAAATTCTCATATTATAAATAAAAGCTCTAGTGTTTACTGCTCTTGGACAAACTAATTTGCATTTTCCGCAAAGCATACACTTATCTAATTCTTCGGCTAGTCCTTCAAATTGTCCTCTTCTAAACATTATGTTGCATTTGCGAAAATTAAAGCTAGTGTGGTTAGCTACTGAGCAAGTTGCAGTACAAGCTCCACACATAATACATCTTTTTGCCGAAGGGACTTTTTCGCAAAGCTCTTCAAATGCTTTAGTATTAGCCGTGTCAAGGTCAATAATACGTGGTTTTGCTATTTTAAATCCCCAGTTTTTCATTGTAAATTATTAAGATATTGTGTTATTTGAAGTGCAGCAGCTCTTGCATCAGCAATGGCTTCTGGAATGTTTAGGGGTCTTTTGCATGTTCCTGCTAGGAATAATCCATTTTTAGTTGTTTTGTTATCATTACCATGCAATCCTAAACTTTTTGCAAAACCATATTCTCCATTTATTTCGTTTTGCTTACTTAAATTACTAGTTGCTTCAGAGGCTTCCATTCCAACCATTAATACAAGTAAGTCAACAGTCATTTTTAAAGGCAATCCAGTTAGAGTGTCTTCAGTTTTTATTTGTATTCTATTGTCAATGGTTGCAGCTGCTTCAGAAATTCTTCCTCTTATATAAATGACGTTGTGTTTTTCTTGAGATTTGCGATATAATTCTTCGTAAAACTGTCCTGCCATTCTTATGTCCATATAAAAACAATAAGCTTCAGATTCTGGATAGAGTGTTTTAAACTCTGTAGCTTGTTTAACAGCATTTATGCAACAAACTCTTGAGCAATAGTGATTTCCAACTTTTTCGTCTCTACTGCCAACACAATTTAAAAAAGCAATTCGTTTAGGAATATTGCCTTGTTTAGTAGTAATTTTTCCAGTTTTGTACATGCTTTCAAACTCTAAAGATGTTATTACATTATCGTAAATGCCGTATCCTAATTCTTCTTTTCGTTTTGCATCAAAAACAGTAAAGCCTGTTGTAAGTAGTGCAGCATCAGCCGAATAAGTTTGATTTTGTGAATTTACGGCGTGCCATTTATCATTTTCGAAAAACAATTTTGTGATGTCATTATTTTTGAGAATATCAACTTTTTTTGTGCTTAAATTATTGATTAAATTGTTTTTAACTTCATCAGCATCAGCAAAGTTGGGAAATAATTTGGCATAATTAGTTAAATTTCCGCCTAGAATATCTGTTTTTTCAATTAATGTTACATTATATCCTTGTTCTGCGATATTGCTTGCTGCTTCGATTCCTGCAACACCTGCGCCTATTACGATAACAGATTTATTTTTCATAATCAACAATAAGGTTTTTAGGTTTTTCTGGTTCTCCTAAGAAAGTGCCGGATTTACCAACAAACTTATCTTTAGGGTCGTATTCAATTCCGATTTTATTTAAAAGGCTTTCAGCTTGCACTTGGTGTAATTGCAATCCTAAATCCCAAGGATTATAGCCTAAAAGAAGTCCTGCAAGTTCTTCATAAGTTAGTACAGGAATTCCCATGTGTTCGTCATCATAAGTTATGCCTTCCATTTCGGCAATAGTGTATTGCCAGCGGTCCATAAACATTGTGCAACCTGGACAATTAGTTAGAATAAAATCGGGTTTATAAGCTTGCATAGACTCAAATTTCTTTTTTGTATTTGCAACTGAATAGCCTCTGTTTGCCATAACTAAGTATTGTCTAAATCCAAATCCGCAGCAATGTCTTCTTTCGGGATAGTCAATTACTTCGCCTCCCCATTCTTCAATCATTCCTGCTAAAACTTGAGGAAATTCAGCACCACCAATTGCATGTTTGCTAAAAATTTTACCATAATGACAACCAATATGTTCGACAGCCTTTAGAGGTTCGCCGGTTTTGTGATTAACTAACTGATATTTCATTTTACTTTTTAACTCTTTTCTGTATTTGTAAATAATATCAGAAGGATGAACTATATTTTCAGGAATGTCGAACTCTCTGCCTGTAGCTTGTCTTAAAAAATTTCTAGTTTTTTCAAGTTCTTCTGGTGAATTTTGCCATGTTTCAATAACTTCGGTAAAAACGCCAAATGAAGTAACGCAAGACGGAACATAGTTTTTTAAGTCAGCATCTTTCATTAAAGAAAAAAGGCGAGCGCAAATTGTCATAGTTGTATCAAATGGAACAACATCGGAATGGTAGCCAATGCCAGTGCAAGTATGTTGATTTGGGTCGTCAATAATTGTTTTGCCAAGTTCTTCTCTTAAAATTTTTAAAAAAGTGGTTTCAGAGCCAGGAAAAAAAGATTGACGAATGCAACTTCTTTCGTAGAAGTAATTGTCTTCAGCAATTTCTTTTTGATAATTATTCCAATAATGTTTGGTTTTTGTCATTTGCTTTATTTTTGATGATTTTCAGAATTTTTAATATAAGTCTGAAAAAAGTATTCATTATTTATTCCTTCGTTTTCGAATGAGGTGTTTGTTGATTTTGCTTGTTCTTTTGAGAATTCTTCTATATGATTATTCAATTTTTTGCCTCCAGTAACTTCAAATATTTTTCTTACTTCGTCTAAATTTTTTTCGTCGATAATTCTCAATGCCCCAGGACCATATTTATTATAATTTCCTCCCATTCTGTCGGCAAGTTCTTCGGCGTTTTCAAAATACCATTTCCAAACAGGACCTTGTTCGGGGTGAAGTTTAGGATGCACGGTGTCAACATGAACACAATAGCCCATATTTAAAATATTATCTCCAACAGTTCTTTTTAAGGCAAATTGTTGTCGTCCTTTTTCGCTTTCGACAAAAAAACCTAATTCTTGAGAAAGTTTTCTAAGTACAGAAATTACTAAAGCAGGTGCATTTCCCCGTGGACATCTTGCTTTGCATGACATACATTGACCACAATACCAAATTGTTTCGCTTTTTAAAAGTTCTTCAATTTTTTCATTGTCGCGAGTTTGAACAATGCTACAAAGTTGGCGAGGGTCATATTTGTAAAATTCGGCAGCTGGACAAATAGCTGTACAAACTCCACAATTCATGCAGGCAGTAAGACCTTCTTTAAACCTAACATCTTGCAAAAGTAACTTGTAGTAATCTGTCATTTTTATTTTTTTACAAAATAAATAAGTGCAAAAAACAATAAATAGACTAAAAATACTTGTTTTTGTTGGTAAAAATACCTTTAAAACTTAGTATAAATACTTACTTCAGTTAAAAGTTAAAAGTTAAAAGTCGAAAGAGGCTGGCGCGTCTTTTGCTTCGCAGAGTTCGCAAGCTCACTCTACTCGCATGAATTAGTTTTAAACCACAAAAGACCTAATCAGTTAAAAGTTAAAAGTGTTCAACTTCCTGCAATAGCAGTGGAAAATTCTTCTTTGTTAAAGTACTTTTGAGCAATTTGCTTTAGTTCATTGCTAGTGATATTTTGTAATCTTTCGAACTGTAAATTAATTAAATTTGCTTGGCGTTGTGAGCTAATAATTTTTTCCCAAATCATGGAGTTTTGAAACACTCCATCTATTGATGAGAGAATTTCTCCACAGCTATAATTTTTTACTAAATTTAATTCTGAATTAGAAATTGGTTTTGTTGTTAGTTTTTCAATTTCTTTAAAAATTTCTTTTATTGTTTTTTTAACATATTTTGTTGCAAGCTCGCTACTTATTTTTAAAACAGTACAATCGTCATAATCTGTTAAAAATGAGCAAATTCCATAAGTGTAGCCTTTGTCTTCTCTTATGTTTTTCATCAATCTTGAACCAAAATATCCACCAAGTACTGTGTTTAAAATTCCGACATCAACAATTTCTTCATCTCTTAGTTTGCCAAGGTTTTTTGCTAGATAAATACTTGATTGAACAGCATTTGGCATTTCGTAATGTTTGAAAATTTCTTTTTCTGAAAAAATCCTCTTGTTAGTTGGGTTTTTAGCAAGTTTTGTATTGCCAAATTCTTTTGAGAAATGTTTTTCAATTAGTTTAATTGTTTCTGTATTAACACTTCCAGAAGCAATAATAAAGCAATTTTTAGATGAGAAATTTGTATTAGAAAAATTTTTAACATTTTCTAAATTTATGGAGTCAACATCTTCGGGCTTAACAAGCCAGCCTCTGGGGTGCAAATCTCCAAAAAGTTGATTGTTTATACCTTTAGCGGCTATGTATTTTGTTTTTGTTAAATTGACTTTTATAGATTCTTTACTTTTTTCTTTTAAAATTAAAAAATCTTCTTCTATAAAAGCTGGGTTTTGTATTAAGTCAGCGAAAACAGGTAAAACCTTTGCAAAAAACCTTTGAGGAACAAATAGTCGTAAACCAGATGTATTGTTAGAAACAAAATTTTGAATAAAAGCACCATAGTAATCAAATAAATCTGCTGTTTCGTTGCTAGTCATTCCTTGTGGAGCTTCTTTTAGCAGTGAGTTGGCAAAAGTGGGTTCAAGTTTTTTTTCAGCATTTTCAATTCCTGATTTAAAAATCACATCAAATTTTATTACTGGAGCTGTTTCCGAACTAAAAACATAAGTGTTAATTCCATTTTGAAAGCTGTGCTTCTCAGGGGAACAAAAGTTTATTGTTTTTATTTTTTTTGTACGTGGTGGTATATTTCTATTTAGCATTAAATTAAGTTTTTAGATTTGTAATACAAGCAAGATAGATTTTCTTCTTTGAAAATTTTTTGAGCGGTTTTTATAATATCAGATTTTGACACTTCCATAATTTTGTCTTCAATCGAATTGATTAATTCAGCATTTCCAAGAAGCTCGAAATATGCTAATTCCATAGCAATGTCTAAAATTCCTATATTAGAAAAAAGCATGTTTGAAATAGATTTGTTTTTAACTTTTGTAAGTTCTTTTTCACTAAAATCGCCATTAGTAATTTTATTAATTTCTGTTTTAATAGCATTTTCTGCAACCTCATAACTTATAGTGTCAAAAAGTCTGGCATTTATATTTAATAATCCTGGGTCTATACTACCTTGAATATATGCGTCAATTTGTGGAAAAAGTTTTTTTTCTTTAATAAGAATTTTGTTAAAAAGCGAAGAAGGTCCATTCGCCAATAAATCTGAAATTAAATCAGTTGCATGATAGTCGTCATCTCTTCTTCCACCAGTGTGATATGCCATATATAAAGCATTTGAAGGAACATCTTTAATTATTTCTTTGCTTCTTTTTTCTTTTTGTACTGGCTCTTGTGGCAAGTTCCGCTTTGGCACATTTCTTTTTGGAATATCTCCAAACCATTTTTCGCAAAGCTTTTGAATTTCTATTAATTTTACATCTCCGGCAATAGATAATATCGCATTATTAGGTGCATAAAATTTATAGAAAAAACTTTTCACATCGTCTAAACTTGCATTTGTTATATGGCTTAATTCTTTTCCAATAGTTTGCCATTGATATGGATGTTTTTTATAAGCTAAACTTCTAATTTCAGCAAGAGCATATCCATAAGGTTGATTTAAATATCTTTGTTTAAATTCTTCACAAACAACATTTTTTTGAACATCAAGACTATTTTGCGAAAATGCCAAACTCAACATTCTATCCGATTCTAAATAAAAAGCAGTTTCAAGATTTTGTTTAGGAAGAGTTATATAATAATTTGTGTAATCATTATTTGTAAAAGCATTGTTTTCTCCACTTGCCTTTTGTAAAACTTTGTCATAGTTTTTAACATTTATAGAACCTCCAAACATCAAATGTTCAAACAAGTGAGCAAAACCAGTTTGATTTGGATTTTCATCTTTAGCACCAACATCGTATAAAAGATTGAAAGCAACTAAAGGTGTTGTGTCGTCTTTGTGGACTATTACTCTTAATCCATTGTTCAAAGTGAATTTTTCAAATTTTATCATGTGCAAAAAATAATATTTTCAAATATATAACTAATTTGTTTTAAAATTGTTGTTTTGTCGTTTTTAAATGGGTGTTAGTAAAATAATCAAATAAAAATGGGGTGTTTTACAATAATTAGTTAACTTTGTGTCATGTGAAATCTGATAAATTGATTATGTTATTAATTGTTGTCAAACTTTTAAATTCTATATTATGAAAAAAATTTATTTATTTGTTGTATTGTTTTTGAGTTCATTTCTTTTATTTTCTCAAAAATCTTATGATGCAAGTTTCAATCAGAAAGCGTCAGATGTTTATGAAATTACATTTACCGTACAAGATTTTGATTTAAACGAAGTAAATATTGACGGTAATATTTTTACAAAAATCGATATGGGTGTAAGTGTATCTTCACAAAAGCAAGGTTGGGCAGAATTACCTTTTATTAGTGCTTCTATTGCCTTGCCGGCTCAAAAAGATGTTGATTTGAATATTACTTACACAAATTATGTTGATATTCCATTGGATTATCCGCTCTTACCTTCACGAGGAGTGATTTATCGTAATCAAGACCCATCGCAAATCCCTTATGTGATTGCACCAGAGTCTATTATAGATGAATTTTATCCAAGTGAAAATGTTGTAATGGAAGATCCATTTATTTTTAGAGAAGTAAGAGGAACAACAGTTAGAGTATTTCCATTTCAATATAATGCTGTTAGCCAAACTTTAAGGTTTTATAATAATATTAAAGTTGAATTGGTTGAGAATAATAACGAGCCTACAAATCCATTTTTAAAAGAAAGAGCAAGCTATATACGTGAGGTTGAAGAAATTTATAAAGATATATTTTTGAATTATGATAATAAAGCTAAAGTTTCTGCAAATCTTACTTCTGCTGATTATGGTGATATTTTAGTAATTACCACTTCTGCTTATTCAGCTACCATGGATACTTATATTCAATGGAAAAAAGAAATGGGTTATAATGTTACTGAAACAATTGTAAGTCAAGGAACTAATGTTGCAAGTACAATTTCTACTGCATATAATAACAATCCAAATTTGATGTATGTTCAGTTGGCTGGTGATTGGGCAGATATTAAATCGCCAACTATTAGTGCTGGATATTTTGAACCACCAGCTCCTTGCGATCCTTTTATGGGAGCTGTTTCTGGTAGTGATAATTACATAGATATATCTGTTGGAAGGTTTTCTTGCGCAAGTACTAGTGATTTATTAGTACAAATAAATAAAGCAATTAATTATGAGAAAAATCCTAATAGTGATGCTAACTGGCGTGAAACTTTTATAGGAGTAGCTTCAGATGAGGGTGCTGATGGTTCTGGAGATGATAATGAAAGAGACTATGTGCATGTCCAAAGGATTTATACTCAACGTTTGGAGCCATTTACATATAATACACACAAGCAAAATTATGATCCAGGAGCTTCGGCTAATACTTTGTTTGGACATGTTAATTCAGGTGCATCAACAATAGCATATTGTGGACATGGTTATGATGACTCTTTTGTAACTACTGGATTTAGTAATTCACATATTAATAATTTAACAAATGGAGATAAACTTCCATTTATTGTTTCCGTAGCTTGTATTAATGGTACTTTCCATAAAGATGCAGATTGCTTTGCAGAAACTTGGTTGAGAAAAGCAAATGGGGGAGCAGTTGTTACCTTAATGTCAACAATAAATCAGCCATGGCAACCACCACAAAGAGGTCAAGATTATTTTTATGATATTTTGACTGGAGGTTTTAATTATGATACAGATGGAATTTCGCAAACTACTGGAATAAATACATCAGAACAACGCACACATTGGGGATCAATTGTTGTAAATTCTTCTGTTTTAATGTTAAAAGAAAGTTCTGGTAGTGACGATCTGGAAACTATTAAAACCTGGACAACTTTTGGTGATGCCTCACTACAATTAAGAACAAAACAACCCGAAACTCTTACATTAACAAATATGGCTCCAGAAGTAGGAGTGCCTTTTACAGGAATCGCTAAAATCAATGGAACGCCTGCTGAAAATGTAATGATTTGTATTTCGGCAAATGACAATTATTACTCAACATTAACAAATAGTTCGGGACAATATACAATTAATCATAGTCTTGTTGCAGGAGAAGCTTTGTTAGTTGCAACAGCTTTTAATTCTACTACAATTTATCAAAATGTACAAGTTATAGATGCTGACCCATGTTTTCCAGTTACAAATTTGAGTGTAGCCACTTCAACAGGTTCTGTTACTCTTACTTGGACAGCACCAACCGAAGGAAATGTTACAGGATATAAAATTTATAGAAATGGAGATTTGCAAACAACAGTTACTGGTTTAACTTATACTCAATCTAGCGTTTCTACAGGATATTATAACTATTGTGTTGCAGCAGTTTATGATGGAACAGAGTGTTATGCTCAAGAATGTGTAAACGTTTTTGTAAATGATGGAACAAGCACTAGTTGTGAAGCTCCTACTAACTTAAATGTTGACGAGCAAAACCCAACAGTTCATAACTTAACATGGACAGCTCCTTTGGGTTCAAATGCCATTTTTGATGATATAGAATCGCATACTGCTTTTACAATAAATAGTGCAGGTTCAGTTCCATGGACTTTTATAGATGGCGATAACCAAACAACTTACTCCATTGCGAATTATAATTTCCAAAACCAAAGTTCAAAAATGGCTACAATAGTTTTTGATCCAAATTTAGTTACACATAAAACTAATGGAACTCCACTAACTCAAACTACTGAAGGCACACCATTTACAGCATATTCGGGAGATCAGTTTTTTGCATGTTTTAATGCAAGTGCAAATGGTGTGCAAACAAATGATTGGATTATTAGCCCAGAATTGAATTTTGATGAATCTTTTACATTTAAGTTCTTTGCTCGTAGTGGACATAAAACACAATATGCAGAATCATTTAGAGTTGCTTATTCAACAACTACAAATACAGCAGCGGCGTTTACTAAT
>DAONZU010000039.1:0-20179 GCA_035406965.1 Bacteroidales bacterium | reverse complement strand
GCACAATACATTGGGTTGATTCAAAAACTTGTATAGATGCAGAATTAAGACTTTATGATAGGCTTTTTACAAAAGAAAATCCTGACGATTTAGAAGAAAATGAAACATATCTTGATTATTTGAATCCTAATTCTTTACAAATAATTAAAGCTAAATTAGAAAGACATCTCGAAAAAGCTGAAATAGGTGATAAATTCCAATTTGAACGCAAAGGTTATTTTTGTGTTGATAAAGATTCTAGTCTTAAAAAATTGGTATTTAATAGAATTGTGGATTTAAAAGATTCTTGGTCTAAAATTTCTAAAAATGTGTAAACTAGGTAATTGTGCAATTTTTCCGGGTTCATTCGACCCTTTTACAGCTGGACACGAGTCTGTAGTTAGAAGGGCTTTACCCTTATTCGATAAAATTATAATTGGAATAGGAGATAATAATAGTAAAACAGAATTTTTAAGTTTAGAAAAAAGACTTGCAATAATTAAAAAAGTTTTTGCCGACGAACCTAAAATAGAAGTTAAAGTGTATTCTGGACTAACAGTTGATTTTTGTAAAAACAATAACTGTAAGTTTATTTTGAGAGGTTTACGCACTTCGGCAGATTTTGAATTTGAACGAGCTATAGGTCAAACAAATAAATTATTAGAAAATAAGATTGAAACTATCTTTATTCTTACTTTACCAGAACACACTTTTATTTCTAGCAGTATAGTTAGAGACATTATTAAAAACAAAGGAGATTTGTCCCAATTTTTGCCTAAAGGAATTAATGAAACAGATTTAAAATGAATTTTGTTGACTTTAACTTTTATGCAATCGCAAATAAGACAAAACATTTTTTGAATTTTGTTAAAACTTAAAGTAAAAATGTTAATAATTCTTTTGCTAAAATTAGTTTTATTAAAACATTATACATATATTTGTAGCAATAAATTTATGTTTAACTAAAAAATTATAATTATGAAAAGAGTATTGTTATTCGCTGTTTCAGCATTAATTATTTTCGGACTTTCTTCATGTGGTGGTAAAAAAGCAGAAAATCTTGCAGACTTAAAGAAAAAGTATGACGGCAAAGAATTTACAGATTGTGACAAGTATATCGAAGCTTCAAAAGAAGTAATTGATATTTATATCGCAACTGTAGAAAAAGCTGCAAAAGGTGACGAAGCTGCAAAAAAAGAGTTCGAAGAATTTGATGCGTTTATGGAACAATTTGGTAAACAACAAGAAAAATTTGAAAAAGAATGTCCTGATAAAATAAAGGCATTTGAAGAAGAAACAGAGAAAAAAATGGAAGCTGTTTTCCCTCAAATCTTAAATCTTGTATTAGGAGACATAGATCTAAGTGAAGATATCTCTTTAGATGAAGATATGGCATGGGACGAAACAGAAGAAAATGTTTCTGGAGAAGAAGAAGTTGTTGAAGAAGTTACTGAATAAGAATAATATTAAAAAATTAAAAAGCTGCCTTGTGCAGCTTTTTTTTTACTTTTTATTTTTAAAAAAAAAAATTGCTACATCAATTTATACAAAACAGATTTTTTTACATAAAAAATTAGCATTATTAAAACATTAAGTTTATCTTTGCGTAAATAAATTTATGTTTAACTAAAAAATTATAATTATGAAAAAATTATTGTTATTCGCTGTTTCAGCATTAATTATTTTCGGACTTTCTTCATGTGGTGGTAAAAAAGCAGAAAACCTTGCAGACTTAAAGAAAAAATATGATGGCAAAGAATTTACAGACTGCGACAAGTATATCGAAGCTGCAAACGAAATAATCGATATTTATATCGCAACTGTAGAAAAAGCTACAAAAGGTGACGAAAATGCAAAAAAAGAATTCGAAGAATTTAATGTTTTTATAGAACAGTTTGGTAAACAACAAGAAAAATTAGAAAAAGAATGTCCTGACAAACTAAAAGCTTTTGACGAAGAAATGGAGAAAAAAATGGAACCCGTTTTTCCTCAAATCATGACACTTATGTTTGGTAATTTGGATTTAGAAGAAGATTTTTCTTGGGATGAAACAAACGAAGAAGCACCTGTTGAAGGAGAAGAAGTTTTAACAGACGTTCCAGAAGAAGAAGTTGTAGAATAATATTGTTGAAAAAGTAAAAAAAAGCTACCATGTGTAGCTTTTTTTTTGCTATTTCATTTTTTAAATAAAATTTATAACGCAATAAAAAACACCAAATTTGTTACATCAACTTATACAAAACAGGATTTATTACATAATAAATTAGCATTATCAAAGCATTAAGTTTATCTTTGCGTAAACAAATTTATGTTTAGTTAAAAAATTATAATTATGAAAAAAGTATTGTTATTCACTGTTTCAGCATTAATTATTTTCGGACTTTCTTCGTGTGGTAGTAAAAAAGCAGAAAACCTTGCAGACTTAAAGCAAAAATACGATGGTAAAGAATTTGCAGATTGCAACGAGTATATCAAAGCTGCAAATGAAGTAATTGATGTTTTTATCACAACTGTAGAAAAAGCTACAAAAGGTGATGAAAAAGCATTTAAAGATATAGAAGGACTTGGTGCTATTATGGGACAGTTTGGTAAACAAGAAGCAAAACTTGAAAAAGAATGTCCTGACAAAATAAAGGCTTTTAATGAAAAAGCAAAAAAAAGAATAGCAACTTCTTATGAGCAACTCAACATACTTATGTTTTGCAAATTTTTAGGCGGTGATTTTTCTTGGGATGAAACAAGTGGAGAAACACCTATTGAAGGTGAAGAAGTTTTTACAGACGTTCCAGAAGAAGAAGAAGAAGAAGAAGAAGTTGTTGTCGAATAATATTGATGAAAAAGTAAAAAAAGATATTGAAAATTTAAGCAAAAAAAATAGTTTTAGTTAAACATTAAATTTATCTTTGTATCAATAAATTTACGTTTAACTAAAAAATTATAATTATGAAAAAAATTAAATTTTTGTTTATTGCTATTATTACAATAACATTTTTCTCTTGTGGAGGAGGCACAAAACCAAGCTCTGACAACACAGACGCTACTGTAAAAGACACTACTGAAACTGAAGTAACTACAGAAGAAGTTGTAAAAGTTGACCCTTTTAAGGATTTTCCAAAAGGCAACATTATTGCACAAGCAGGCGATTATGTATTAACTCCATCTCTTACCTGGCAAATTGATGCAACAAAAAAAGGACCTGAATCTCAGACTTTTATTTTTTATTCGGCTAAAATGTCTGAACCAGGTAATGAGTACAGTGTTATAGATTTTACATTTGACGATGATACTGAAATCCCTAATTACATGATTATCCCTATAAGATCAGATGAATCTGCGAAAGTTGGTGATATAGTTCTTACATGGTGGCAATCAGGAAGTGGAATGAATAGAGCAATTGTTACAAATGCATCTGATCCAAAAGCCCCAGAAGTTAACTATATTGATATAGATTGGGATAATTCTTCTACTAATAAAGATGGTGTAGGTATTGGTCAGATGACTGAAAAAATTGAACCTAACACATTCCATGTCCTAAAAAACAAATGGGAAGCAGGGACTAGTGTAGCAGTTAAGGTTGATAATGATTATAAAGTAGCGACAATAGTTAATGTAAGTGGCGATAAAGTACTTACAATAGGATGGGCAGGTTCTATGAAGATTTATGACAAAAACGATTGTGTTGCTTTAGATGTTATACCAAATGTTAAAATAGGTGATGAAGTTCAAGCACCATGGGTTGGAAAGTTTGTTAATACAAAAGTTGTTAAAGTTGATAAAAAATTTGGTAGAGTTTGGTGCGATGACCCATATTCTGACGACCCAATGATAGTTCCATTTGGAAATATTGCAACTACACTAGACATAAAATAATATTTGAATCTGTTTGAAAAAAACAATAAAAAAGGCTACCAAATTTGGCAGCCTTTTTTTATTTTAAATTTTGCATTACACTTCCCAAGTGCTACCGCTATTAAACACGTCATCCATTCCTTTTATAGATGATTTTGATTGCACTTCTGCAATTTGTTCATAAAGTAAATCGTTGTATGTTGCTGCTTTAACTGCACGCACTATTCCGAAAACAACAGGATATTCTGGTAAGTTTAGATTAACCAACATTGAATGTAAAGTTAAATCTTCTTCATACATATCGTGAACCAAAATATCTTTTTCAGTAATTCCGTTTTCGCCAATAGTAACAACTTTTAGTTTTAAGCCATCTAAAACTAATCCTTTATTTCTATCTTTACCAAAAATCATTGGTTTTCCATGTTCTAGCCAAAGTTGATTATTTTCTCTTTCTTCTTTATCTGTAATTTTTTGGTGTGCACCATTATTAAAAATTACACAATTTTGTAAAACCTCAATAATAGCTGTTCCTTTGTGTTGATCTGCTGTTTTAAAAATTTCAACAGTTTCTTTTACATTCGCATCTATAGTGCGAGCAAAAAAGTTTCCTCCAGCACCCAAAGTTAATCGACCAGCATTAAAAGGTTTTTCAATTGTTCCAAAAGGTGAAGAATTTGTTATTTGTCCAAACTTAGAGGTTGGAGAATATTGACCTTTAGTTAATCCGTAAATTTCATTATTAAATAAAATTACATTAACATCAATATTTCTTCTAATTTCGTGAATAAAGTGATTTCCTCCAATAGCTAGGGCATCACCATCACCTGTAATTTGCCAAACACTAAGTTTTGGATTAGCAACTTTAACTCCCGAAGCCAATACTCCTGCACGTCCATGAATTCCATGAAAACCGTAAGTATTCATATAATATGGAAAACGAGAAGAACAACCTATTCCAGAAATTACTGCATAGTCTTCTTTATTATAATTTAGTTCTGACATTGCCTTTTGTACTGATGCCAAAACAGAAAAGTCACCACAACCTGGACACCATCTAACTTGAACAGAACTTTTAAAATCTTGTACTGTATATTTATTTTCTGCCATAATATTAAGCCTCCATTACTTTAATTATTTCTTCTTTTAATTCAGCTACCGCAAAAGGTAAGCCCATTACTTTATTATACTGCAAATATTTATATTTAGGGAATTTCATTCTCAAATAATTTGCAAATTGTCCTGAATTTAGTTCACAAACCAAAATTTTCTTATATTTTTTCAATATATCATCGGTATTGCGTGGTAAAGGATTAATATAATTAAAATGAGCATGTGCAACTTTCTTGCCTTCTTTTATTAATTCTTCAACTGTAGTTTTTATATGCCCATAAGTTGAACCCCAGCCAATCAATAAAATATCAGCATCTTCACTTCCTTCAACTTTTTGTTCAGGATAGAATTTTGCCATATTTTCAACTTTTTGTTTTCTCAAATAAACCATTCTTTCGTGATTTGCTGGAACGTAAGAAACTGCACCAGTTATATCCATTTTTTCCAAACCGCCAACTCTATGTTCAAAACCTTTCATTCCAGGTATAGCCCATCCTCTTACAAGATTTTCATCTCTTTCGTAAGGCAAGTATTTTTCTTGATTTTTAGGAACAAGTTTTGTTTTAATTTCTGGGAATTTTTTCATTTCTGGAATTTGCATAGGTTCTGTTCCATTTGCTAAGAAGCTATCAGTCAATAAAACTACTGGTGTCATATGTTCTAATGCAAATTTAGAAGCCATAAATGCATAATGCAAACAATCAGATGGTGTACTTGCAGCAATTACAGGAACTGGACTTTCTCCATTTCTTCCAGTTAAAGCTTGGAACAAATCGCCTTGCTCTGTTTTTGTTGGTAAACCTGTTGAAGGTCCTCCACGTTGAACGTCAACAACAACCAATGGTAATTCGGTAATAACTGCCAAACCTAATGCTTCTGATTTTAATGCCAAACCAGGTCCTGATGTTGAAGTAGCAGCTAAGTTACCAGCATAAGAAGCTCCAATTGCAGTTACTATACCACCTATTTCGTCTTCGGCTTGGAATACTTTTGCACCAACATCTTTACGATTTGCTATTTCTTGTAAAATATCTGTTGCTGGTGTGATAGGATAAGAGCCTAAAAAGAATGGCAAGTTTGCTTTTTCAGCAGCAGCTAACAAACCCCATGCAGTAGCAACGTTACCGCTAACACTTCTATATCTTCCTTTTAGTTTCTTTTCTCCACAAAGTCTAAAAGATGGTATTGCCTGAATTGCAGATGCATAGCTTGCTCCACCTTGTAAAACTTTTTTATTTACTTCGGCTAGTTTTGGTTTATTTTTAAATTTTGCATCAAAAAATTCTTCTGAATAACTTAATGGGAAACCAAACAATTTATACACTAGACCTAAAGCAAACATATTTTTACTTTTCAAAATAGTTTTTTGATCTAAATCTTCTATATCTTTCAAGCTTTCTTTCGACATTGAACTAATTGGAGCTTCGATTAAATCAAAATTTTGCCTAATATAGTCCATTGTATCGTCTTTAAATCCAGCTTTTTCCATATTTGATTCTGTAAAAGCATCAATATCTGCGACAATAATTCCACCCCATTTTATGGAATTAATGTTTGCCATAATAGCTGCAGGATTAAACGCAATTAAAACATCACACTTGTCACCTGGTGTGTTAACATTTCTTCCGAAATGCAACTGAAAGCCAGAAACTCCTCCAACAGTTCCTTGAGGTGCTCGAATTTCTGCAGGATAGTCCGGAAAAGTAGCAACTTCTTCTCCGAGTTGAGCTGTGGTGTTGGTCAACTGGGCACCGGCAAGTTGAATACCGTCTCCCGAGTCTCCTGCAAATTTAATTACCACATTTTCGAGGTCAATGATCTTTTTACTCATAATTATTATTTATTTTTTTTTATTAATTTTGTTCTTCAATATTTTTCATACTCAATTGAATCCTTTTTCGCGGAATATCAATATTAGTAACTTTTACCTTTACATGTTGATGAAGTTTTAAAACTTCATTTGGTGAACTTATAAATTCGTTACAAATTTGCGAAATATGAACTAAACCATTTTCTTTAATTCCTATATCAACAAATGCACCAAAATTTGTAATATTTGTAACAATTCCCGGCAATACCATTCCTTCTTTCAAATCTTCGATTTTATAAATGGTTTTGTCAAATTCCATTACTTTAATGGTGCTTCGCGGATCGCGACCATGTTTTTCTAATTCCGAAATTATAAGTTCAAAACTTGGTAAACCAAATTCTTCTGTTAAATATTTATCAATATTTACTGTCTTTAATAAATATGGTTCTTCTATCAATTCTTCAATTGATTTATTTAATTCTTTAGAAATTTTTTCAACTATATGATATGATTCTGGATGAACAGCAGTATTATCTAAAGCATATGTAGAATCTGGTATCCGTAAAAATCCTGCTGCCTGTTCAAAAGCTTTAGCTCCTAATCTTGGAACTTTAGTAAGTTCTTTTCGATTTTTAAAAGCTCCATTTTCTTTTCTATAATCAACAATATTTTGAGCTAAAACTGGTCCTATACCCGAAACATAAGTAAGCAATTGCTTGCTAGCTGTATTTAGATTAACTCCAACTTTATTAACCGCTGATTCTACTACTCTATCCAAACTATCTTTTAAAAGTTTTTGGTCAACATCATGTTGATACTGCCCAACACCTATTGATTTAGGATCGATTTTTACTAATTCGGCTAAAGGATCCATCAAGCGACGAGCAATAGACACCGCTCCACGAACAGTTACATCATATTGTGGAAATTCTTCGCGAGCAAGACTAGAAGCAGAATAAATTGATGCTCCATCTTCGCTTACCACATAAACTCTAACTTCTCTATCAAACGAAATATGTTTAACAAGGCTTTCGGTTTCGCGACTAGCAGTTCCGTTTCCTATTGCAATAGCATCAATTTTGTAACTATTTACCAAAGAACTAAGTTTTTTCATAGCTATAGCTCTTTCTTCCTGAAGTTTATGTGGATAAATAGTTTCGTTATGCAACAAATTTCCTTGCTCATCAATACAAACAAGTTTGCAACCTGTTCTATATCCTGGGTCTATTCCTAAAATACGTTTTTTTCCTAAAGGTGGTGCTAATAATAATTGACGTAAATTATCTGCAAATACTTCAATTGCCAAAACATCTGCACCTTCTTTACTTAAATTAGCAAATTCGTTTTCAATAGAAGGTTTTAACAATCTATCGTAGGCATCAACCATAGCTTCTTCAACCAAAGCCGAAGTATTTGTTTTTCCTTTAACAAAAAGATATTTTAAACTTTTAAAAGCAATATTTTTATCTGGCGAAATGTCTATTCTCAAAAAGCCTTCTCTCTCTCCTCTTCGCATTGCAAGTATTCTATGAGAAGGACATTTTGCTAATTCTTGTGAAAAATCAAAATAATCTTGATATTTTTCTGCTTCGTCAATTTTTGATTTTACAACTTTGCTAGTAATAATTGCTTCTGAACTAAAAATCTTTCTAACTCTTTCCCTTGCCTGAGCGTTTTCGCTAATTTGTTCTGCGATAATATCTTTTGCTCCTTGAATTGCATCTTCGACACTAGACACATTATCATTTAAAAAGCCTGAAGCAACTTTATTTATATCTATATTTTGTTGTTTGAAAATTATTTCTGACAGAGGTTCTAAGCCATTTTCCCTAGCAATTGAAGCCCTAGTTTTTCTTTTTTGTTTATATGGCAAATACAAATCTTCGATAACATTTATGTCCCAAGTGCTTTCTATTGCTTGCTTTAATTCGTCTGTTAGTTTTCCTTGTTTTTCTATTGAATTTAAAACAGTTTCTTTTCTTTCAGTAATTTCTTGAAAATAAGCTTTTTGTTTTTGAATTTTTTCGACATCTTCCTCATTTAAACCACCTGTTCTTTCTTTACGATATCGAGAAATAAATGGAATAGTCGCACCTTCTTCTAATAGAAGAGATGTGGCTTTTACTTGTTTAATTGAAATTCCGGTAGTTTGGGCTACCAAATCCAATATGATTTCCATTTAATTATTTTTGTGCAAACATAATCATTTTATTATTAAGTACATATGTTTTATAAGTTCTTTTTGCTTTAAATTATAAAATTTAATTTCAGTTTTATTTTAAGATTACGTTTAAAAATTTTAGCTTTGCAAAAAAACATCTAATTCATGCAAAGAATTTTAATAATTTACACAGGTGGCACAATTGGAATGATCAAAAACGAAAAAGGCTTTTTGCAACCATTTAGTTTTGAACATTTAATTAATTATATTCCTTTATTAAAATCTTTTCCAGCCAGCATAAGTTCATATAGTTTTGATGAATTGATAGATTCCTCAAATGCAGACCCAGATTTTTGGATAAAATTAAGCAAAATTATCATTAAAAATTACGATAATTATGATGGTTTTTTAATTCTGCATGGTACAGACACAATGGCTTTTACGGCTTCTGCTTTATCGTTTATGCTACAAAATTTATCAAAACCAATAATTCTAACAGGTTCTCAATTACCAATAGATTTAATTAGAACAGATGGACGTGAAAATATTTTAGCTGCATTAGAATTAGCTTGCATGAATGAAAATGGCACACCATTAATTAAAGAAGTTTGTGTTTATTTCGAAAACACTCTATACAGAGGAAATAGAACTACTAAGTTTAGTGCCGAAAATTTTGATGCTTTTATTTCTCCAAATTTCCCAAGTATTGCTGAAGTTGGAATAGACATAAAGCTACATAAACAAAACTTGCTAAAAACAAATTCAGATAAATTAATTGTTGAAAATGAGTTTAATAACAATATTGCAATTTTAAAATTTTTCCCTGGAATTAAAGCCGAAACCGTTGAAGCAATTTGCAATATAAAAAACCTTAGAGGTTTAATTATTGAAACTTATGGCTCAGGCAATGCTCCTACAGACGATAAAATTCTTAAAGAAATTGAAAAAGTAATCAATAAAGGATTAGTTGTTTTAAACATTTCTCAATGCACAGTAGGAAAAGTTCAACAAGGGAAATACGAAACTAGCGTTAAGCTAAACGATATAGGCGTAGTTAGTGGCAAAGATATGACTATTGAAGCAGCTACAACAAAACTAATGTTTGTATTAGGAAAAAATCTTCCGCAAAGTGAAATGGCAAAACTTTTAGAAAACTCTATTGCAGGGGAGATTAGTGAGTAGAGAGGTCGTTTTGAAATAATAAATTTTATTAAGCTAATCTCAACAAATCTATTCTTTCACAAGTTTATGAGTTGATTCAGAGCCATTTTCAGTTTTAACTTTAATAAAATATAGTCCTTTATTCAAATCGTTAATATTCACAACAGATTTTGAGTTGTTAGGATTTATAGTTAAAATATTTTTTCCGAGTATATCATAAACGCTAATTTTTACAATGCTATTATTAGAACTAATATTTACAATATTTTTAGCAGGATTTGGATATAGAGTAATTTTATTTGTTAATTCAGAAATAATAACATTATTTTCTAATTGAAATAAAACATTTATATTTTTATCCTCATTCATAATAAAACTAGTAGGTGTCGCTGTCTCATTGATACTGCCGGACCATTGTATAAATTCCCAGTCATCATCAGGAATTGCATTTAACACAATATTTGTTCCTTCAAAAAAACTAATAGGACTATTGTAAGTAATACCATTGACTGTTACCATTCCATTTCCTGTTGTACTTATTGTTAGAGTGTATGAAGTATCTGCTGCATTCAAATCACATTCTGTTAGAGAAGTTACTTTGTCTGATGTAGAAATATATGTATTAAAATCGTCTAAAGCACTTTGATTATTTCTCAACCAATAGTCTAAATATGGAGTAATAATATCAATAACGGTTTGATTTTGTTCTTCTCTAGTAATCGTAAAACTATTTACACAATCGCCACCAAGCAAGTTTTCTCCTTGCTCACAAACACTTGAATATGAAGCAAAATAACAGTGTCCGCCACCTAAAATATTAACATAATTTTTGCAATAAGAATTTAAAGCATCATAAATAAGTTGATGTCCTTCAGCTTCTGGGACGACACAATCAAACTCTGCATCAACAACTAATGTTGGAACAGAAACGAAAGGGACACTTAATTCCATTGCATTATAACCTACACCAATTAGAAAATCACTCATAGCTGCTGCGAGTGAAATCAAAACACTTAATTCAGAATTATTTGCTGAAGCGATATATGCAGCTTTTCCTCCCATAGAATATCCCATAATTGCAGTTTTTTCTGCTATTTTTTGATAAAAGATTGATTCACTATTATTATTTTCTAATTTAATTTTAGAATTTAAAAACTTTAAATCTAAACCAAATGCTTCATGATTTGGCGAGCTAAAGACTCCTCCACCTTCTGTTGTAGGAAACAAAAAGATATAACCAAGCGGTACCATAGCATCCCAAATATATTGATATAAATCAGATTCCGCCATACTAAAACCATGTCCGAAAACAACTGCATGAAATACTCCATCGGCTATTGGAGTGTCAGTGCCTGTCGCAGTTGCAGGATAAAGAATTATCGTTTGGATTTCCCTATTATCTCTATCAGGATCTTGATAGATTATTGTAGTTGTCCCAACATTATGCTGTGCATAAGACATTAGATTAAAACTTATAAACACAGAAAACAATAAAAAAGAATTTAATAATTTCATGATTGCAAGTATTTTTAGTTTATTGCAAGATAACAATTTTTTTTAATATATGACAAAAAATCAAAACAAACATTAAAAATTTAATGAGTATTTTAATAATAATTTTAAGCGTTTATCTATTTTGTACCAAGCTCTGTTTGTCTATCAAAAAACATTATTCCATTCAAATGGTCTAATTCGTGTTGAAAAATATGTGCGGTATATGCGTGTGTAATTCTTTCTTGTACAAAAGTTCCGTCTGGTAAATAATATTCAACATCAACCCAATTTGCACGCCATGAGTTTCCTGCAATTCCATATTCGCTAACACATTCTTCCCCGACTGACAAACAGCCGTCATTTCTTAAAAAATATTCTGTAGAATAAGCTGTAATTCTTGGATTAATATAACATTCCCAAGGTCTATTAATATAACTACCTTTATCATAACGTTGAATCCACACAATATTTCTATTTAAACCAACTTGAGGAGCAGCTATTCCAACACCTTTATTTAAGACAGTTATACGCATTCTCTCTATTAAGTGTGCTAAGTTTTCATCTGTAAGATCAACATTAGTTGAAATATTGCGTAGGATTAAAGTATCATTTGCATCACAAATACTTAATATATTCATTTTTTCTGTTGTCGCTCCGCTTAAAATCAAAGCATTTTCATCATCAGAGAATAACAAAGCCTTAGTAGCATTTGATAATTTTGTTGGCATCGAGGCACCACAATCATTGTAAGCCCATAACCAAAAATCATAATAAGTGCCTGGTAGTAATTCTTCTTTACTCAAAATTGTTGCTTCGCCTATATCTATTGCGGTGTTATAGTTAGGTTCAGAATTATATTTATATCCAATTACATTTTCATCTGAATTAAATTCCCATAAAATTGAAGTTTCAGTAATTGTTACATTTTCAATTATTGGAGCATTTGGCTGAATATCTTGAATATAAGTAAAATCAAAAGTGTAAGTCTGCGAAACAGTTGGACTGTCGATAATTGATATTGATTGTACTTGTTCACATGCTGTAACAAAACCTGTAAATTTTAACACATCGCCTTCATTATATATGAAAAAAACATTCTGTTCCTTTTTCTTCATAAAATTTACTGTACTACCTTGCCAGCGAATTGAGGCTTTAGTTTGTTCTGTCGCGCTACTTGTAACAGCAATTGCTTTTTCTTGTTTTTCGCTTTTAAATGCAACAATAAATTTACCAGCAGCCCCTGGATTAAAATAAAATATTTGTTTTCCTTTTCCAACTTTTAACCTTTCTGATAAAACAAGTTTGCCACTTATATCATAAACAGCAACATCAACACTTTCGTCTGGTGAATTTATTTCAATTATTGTTTCGTTAGCAAAAGGATTTGGATAATTTTGTTTTATTATCAATTCATTATTTTCGGCAAAGACAGGAAACACTCCTATAGGCATTTCAAAACTTAGCCCTGACTGAAAATTATAAATAGTAGTGTCTGAGTTATTAGTTAGATTTTCAACTAATACGCTGTCCAAAACTAATTGTGTACCACTTTGTAAAATTTCAAAATCTAAATATATAGAATTTTGGGAATTTGCGAAAAATCCAAAAAAGATTAATCCTAAAAATAAACTTGCTTTTTTCATTTTATAAAAAATTTTAATACAAGACAAAATTAATAAAAAAAAGGCTGAAAACCAGCCTTTTTTTACAATATTATTTTAAATCTACTCAATTAATGATTTTAGCTTCTCATCTACTTCGTTATATTGTTCTTGTTTACCAAGTCTATAATAAATAGTTTTTAAAGTACTTAGTACGTTAACATTTTTTTCTTGTATAGCATAAGCTTTTTCTAGAAATGGCAAAGCCTCTTCAAATAGTTGGTTTGAAATTTCTTGATATTTACCTAATTCAGAGAACTTATTTATTGGGATATTTTTATCAGCCCAATCTAAAGTATCAACAGCAGTATTGTAATAAAATGCTCCTAGAGAATAATTAGCGTCAAAGTTATCTGATTGTAATTCTACGGCTTTAACATAGTCAAGTTTAGCTTCGTCTTTACGTTTCATTTCTTCTAGTAAAGTTCCTCGTATAACGTAAAATTGAGCATCGTTTGGATTTTTTTCTATAGCTAAATTTATATATTCGAAAGCTTTTTCGTTTTCACCAATATTAACATAATAGTTAAAAGTTTCGATTACTAATGGATAGTTAGCTTTTGGAAAAGCCTCTATACCTTTTTCTAAAACTTTAAGCATTTTTGCGGTGTCGCCTGTTTCTCTATAAGCTACAGCTTGACTTTGATAAATAGCTACTTTTTCATCATCATTAGCTCCAAAACCAAGTTGAATAAGCGTTTCGTTATAGTTTATAGCTTCTTCAAATTTTTTAGCTTTAAGTGCTGCTAGCGAAGCAAAATAGTATAATTGAGTATCTACTTTAAACGAAAGTGCAGATATCATTGTAGCTTTTTCAAAATTTTCGTATGCTCTTTCAAAGTCTGAGTCGTAATATTTAGCAACACCTTGATTTATAAAAGCATTAGACAAAGCAGGTAATCTATTCGATATCATATCAACCAATGATTCTGTACTTTCATAATCTCTTTCATCAAATTTTTGTAACACACCAACAAATTTCATTAGTCCAACTTCAGTTGTTAAGTCTAGATTTTTATATTCTGGATTAACAAAATTTAATTGTATTGCTTTAATATATGCATCATACGATATATCCAAGCAATTTGTACACAAAGACTTATATCTTGGATTTTCTGAGATACCAATTTCTTGATAAATCATACCTTTGAAATAATGTGTTTTATACCAATCTTTAGTTGATTGATGTTGTTCTGCTTTATCAATAGATTTTTTTGCATCGTCAAGGAACCCATCTTTTAGATAGCTCCATGCACTTGTTACTACTGATTTTTGTGCTGAAAGCGAAAAACTTAGAGCGATTGTTGCGATTAAAAACATTAACTTTTTCATAATATTTTATTTTAAAAATTCATATTCTTTAAAATACAAATATACAATTTGTTTGCCAAAGATTTACTCTTTATTATCATTATTTGTATTTTCATCATTATTTTCTAGATTTTCTCCATTATTTTCATCTTCTTTCTCATAAATTTCAGCATTTTTTTCTTCTAATGCTCCGTCTTCAATTTTTGCAACAGAAGCTATAGAGTCGTCGTCTCTGAGATTTATTAATTTTACACCTTGAGTTGCTCTTCCCATAACTCTTAATGTATCAACTGCAAGTCTAATAGTAATTCCTGATTTATTAGTAATGATTAAGTGGTCGTTATCAGTAACTGCGGAAATATCTATTAAATCTCCTGTTTTTTCAGTAATATTAATTGTTTTAACGCCTTTTCCGCCTCTATTAGTAACTCTATAATCATCTATGCTAGAACGTTTTCCATATCCATTTTCAGACACTACCAAAATATCTTGGTCTGTTCTAACTGTAATCATTCCAATTACTTCTGAACCTTTGTCTAAAGTAACGCCTTTTACTCCTGTAGCAGTTCTACCAATTGGTCTAACTAAATCGTGAGGGAAGCGAACTACTTTTCCATTTTTAGTACCTATCATGATATTTACTGGTTCTTCGCCAGGTTTATCTTCAATAAGATTAGCGGTCAATAAACTATCGCCTTCACGAATATTTATTGCATTAACTCCAGTTTGACGTGGTCTAGAATATTCTCTTAGTTTAGTTTTTTTGAATATACCATTTTTAGTACACATTATAATGTATGAATTATCTAAGTAGTCATCGTCTCTTTTTGCTACCACGTTCATAAATGCTTTTATTTCATCATCAGGTTCTATATTTATTAAATTTTGAACTGCTCTTCCTTTTGATGTTTTTGTACCTTCTGGCACTTCGAATGCTCTTATCCAATAACATTTTCCTTTTTTAGTAAACAATAATAGAACATCATGCATTGATGCTACAAACACATGTTCTATAAAGTCTTCTTCACGAGTTGTAGAGCCTTTTGCTCCTACTCCTCCTCTATTTTGTGCACGGAACTCTGTTAAAGCAGTACGTTTAATATATCCCATGTCAGAAATTGTAATAACAATATCTTCGTCTGCATAAAAATCTTCTGGATTTAATTCTTCTGAAGCATATACAATTTCAGTTTTTCTTTTATCGCCATACTTTTCTTTAATTTCAAGCATTTCGTCTTTAATAATTTGCATTCTCAAACTTAAATTGCTTAAAACTTCTTTATAGTATGCGATTTTTTCCATTAGTTCTGCATATTCAGCTCTAAGTTTGTCTTGTTCGAGTCCGGTAAGTTGCCTCAAACGCATTTCGACAATAGCTCTTGCTTGAATTTCGGTCAATTTAAACCTTTCCATCAAAGCATCTCTTGCTTGGTCGGGCGATTGTGAAACACGAATTATGCGAATAACTTCATCTATATTATCGCTAGCTATAATTAAACCTTCGAGAATATGAGCGCGTTCTTCTGCTTTTTTAAGGTCGAATTCTGTTCTACGCACTACTACATCGTGGCGATGTTCAACAAAATATTTTACTAAATCATAAAGGTTTAGTGTCATAGGGCGACCTTTAACCAAAGCGATATTATTTATGCTAAACGAAGATTGCAATGCTGTTAGCTTATATAGTTTATTAAGAACAATGTTGGCAACGGCATCGCGTTTAATATCAATCACTATTCTCATTCCTTCGCGGTCTGATTCGTCGTTGATATTTGAAATTCCGTCTATTTTTTTATCGTTTATTAAATCAGCTATTTTAATTATCAGTTCTGATTTATTTACCATGTATGGAATTTCGGTAATAATTATTTTTTCTCTTCCGCTATCGCCGACTTCTATTTCTGCTTTTGCTCTAATTACTACTCTTCCTCTTCCTGTTTCGAAAGCTTCGCGTACGCCTTCGACTCCATAAATTATACCTCCAGTAGGGAAATCAGGAGCCTGCATAATTTCGCCTAATTCTCCGCTAGTAATTTCGTTATTATCGATATAAGCGACAATACAATCAACAGTTTGGCTAAGATTATGAGGAGCCATATTTGTTGCCATACCTACAGCTATACCACTGGCACCATTTACCAATAAGTTTGGTAGTCGTGTAGGCATAACGCTTGGTTCTTCTAGGGAATCGTCGAAGTTTAAATTAAAATCTACTGTTTCTTTTTCTATATCCATCAAAATTTCGTCAGCGATTTTAGCCATTCTTGCTTCGGTATAACGCATAGCTGCTGGGCTATCACCGTCAACAGAGCCGAAGTTTCCTTGTCCATCGACTAATGTATAACGCAAAGCCCAATCTTGAGCCATACGAACCATTGCTAAATAAACAGATGAGTCTCCATGAGGGTGGTATTTTCCTAAAACTTCACCCACAATTCTAGCAGATTTTTTATAAGGTTTATTTGAAGCCAAACCAAGTTCCGACATTCCGTACAAAATTCTTCTTTGAACTGGTTTTAAGCCATCTCTAACATCAGGTAAAGCACGAGAAACGATAACCGACATTGAATAATCAATGTAAGCAGATTTCATTTCATCTTCTATATTAATCCTAATTACTCTCGAGCTTTTTTCTTCTTCCAACATAATTATTAAATATTTTTAATTTCGTAATTTCTTTATAATCAATAAATTGAACTTTTAAACAAAAGTGTTTAAAGATATAATAAATCTTTGGATTTTCCATAATTTACAAATTCTATTTTTCAACAAAACTTGTTTATAAAAACTATAGTTTAGATTTGGTTTTTTAATAAATTTATCACTACTATAAATTATTTTCTTAATTTAATTTCGCTTCCTACTTTTAATTCTTGGTCAATATCTGTTAAGTTGTTAAATTTCAACAATTTTTTTGATTTTACTGCATATTTTTCAGATATATCTCTTACAGTTTCATTTTGCTCAACCACATGAACATTGTATTGTTTTTCAGCTTTATTGCGTTTTGGTTTAATGTAAATATTATCACCCGGATATAATATTGAATTTTTATCTAAATCGTTGTATTTTACCAACTGCCACCTCATCATATCCAATTGGCGTGCTAAATCTGCAATTTCTATGGTATCAACAACAACAATATATGGCACGTTGTTATTATAATTATATGCATTGAAATATGGATTTACAATAAAATCATCTTTCACAGGAGCTTTTGTTCTTTCTGGACGTTTTGTTGGTTTGTCTTCTTTTGGCTTAGAAATTCCTAAATCAAAGTTATATAACTCATGCTTTTCGATTAAATTTATTAAAGATGTTGCATAATTGGGATTTGTTGCATAACCTGCTTTTTTAAGTCCTTTAGCCCAAGCTTTATAATCTGTAATTTCTAAATCAAATAAAAAATGGTATCTAGAATTATCTTTCAAAAAATTAGAATGGTCGATAAAAGACTGCTCTACATTTTTATATTTTCTAAAACATTCGTCTTTTGCGTCGTCATCTTTATAAATTTTGTCGCCAGTCCACTTATGGCATTTTATTCCAAAGTGATTTTTCCCTTTTGTTGCCAAATACGAATTTCCATTTCCCGATTCCAACATTCCTTGTGCCAAAGTTATACTTGCCGGAACTCCTGTCCTTTTCATTTCTTTTACAGCCAAATCGCTATATGTAGAAATATATTGCTCTGGCGTGATTTGTGAATATGCTAAACTTGCAATAAAAAAGCAATATATTGTAAATAAAATACGCATTTATTTTTTATTCAAAAATACCCATTTCTAAGGCATAAAAATTGCATTTTTGATTATAAGTATTAACAAGTTTATGTTAAATTGAAAAAACTAATTATTTTTGAAAAAAAAATTAATAATGAAAATTAAAACAACAAACATACTGTTTTTACTGATTTTTGTTACAAATTTTATATTTGCAAACACTTTAGATTCCCTTAATTCAAAATATATAAATTATAGAAACAGATTACTTAACGAATGGGTTATTATAAGTTCTGATGTTGAGCAGTTTGGCGTTAATATTCCTGCGGTAGATAGACGATTAAATGATGCTGAAGAAGTAAGTTGGGTTAGTTGGAGTGATGGAAACAGTAATTTTAATCATTGGTTAGGGCTTCTTTCTACAGAATACAGATTATTAAAAAATAACAATCAAGATTACCAAGAAACTTTATCTATGTTGCTTTATGCTATGATTGCCTTAGAAAGACTAGACTTGTACTCTGAATATACTTTGCGTAAATATCACAAAACAGAACCCAATAAAAGCGATTTTGAACTTATAAAATATCCAGAAGATATAAATGGATTTTTAATTAGAGACGATGTTAGCTTAGGTTTTTGGAAACAGTATTATAAACATTTTAACAAGGAATTTGGTAAATATAACAAAATCAAAAACGGTACTAGCAGATATTTGTCTATTTTTCAAAAAGGTGTAATTCCACAACAAGGAATGAGTCAAGATAATATTGTAAGGATGTTGCAAGGCTTAGCCTTAGTTAAAAAGTTGGTTGACGATGAAGATATTAGCAAAATAAAAGTGAAATTTAGAAATGATTTTATCCCAAATTATTTAAAATCTAAAGGCATATGGCAAGGGAATACTATTTCTTTTAAAAAATGGGTTGATGACCTAACAGACAGATTAGTAAGACAATGTCATCAAGAATACCCACAACAAAGAATTGTTTTAAAGCCAAAAAATGAGTTTAAAGCACGTCCTTCTCAAACAAGATTTGGTGCATTATTTTCTAGTTATTGGTATATAATGAATCCTGTTACAAACGACTTAGTTGCCGAAGGAAATGGCGAAGATATGGGAGTTTGGATTAATTCATACGGCTTTGGAGAAGCAGGAAAAAGTATTACTGGAAAAGACATTTATCACTACGACAATTCTCATAAAGGCTTGGCTGCTTATGTGTTTAAATCTATATTATTTAAAAATTTAAAAATCTTGTGGCTTGCAGGATTTCCTATGCCTGAAAATTTTGACGATTATATGTTTAGAGATTTAGCTAGTATTTCAGATATAAATTGGAATCCGAAATCTTACGATTTATTATTTTTATTAAGCGACAAACGCAAAGAACACACTTATGAGCACTGCCCTCTAATTCTAGTAACTTTGCATAATCAAAAATACCAAAACATTTACAAACCCGGCAAACAGCTTTATGAAAACGATAAGATTTTTTACCAACAACTATTAAGTTTTGCTCCATTTTCTGGTCCTTCGAGTGATACCTCCCGAAATGACTACCACCCATATTGGTCTGCTTCGTCAAGATTAACTTGGCCCAATAATGAAGGCAATAAAAGTTCGACACGCCATTATGAATATGTAGGAATGGATTATATGTTTTTATATAACTTGTACAGATTGGTTTTTGAACCTAATAATTACAGTTTAAAAGATAATACCATTTTAAAAACCAAAGCAATAAGTTTTTACCCTAGCCCAGAACTTGACGATGAAGAAGTAGAATACTTTTATTTACCGCCGGAAAAGTAAGTTTTTTTACATACGCGAGCAAGCTAAAGTCAGTTAAAAGTTAAAAGTTAAAAGTTGAAAGTGGCTGACGCGTCTATTGTTTGAACCACAAAAGACACAAAAGGA
>DAONZU010000038.1:0-20416 GCA_035406965.1 Bacteroidales bacterium | reverse complement strand
AATTACTAAAGAAGATGCTCGTAGCATAGGTAGGTTATTTTATGTGCCATGGGGTTGTTTGGCAACTTGGGCTATCATTATTATATTTTGCATGATGTGTTATTTAACTGCTTTTGGTTTTGATTAAAATTAAGTTAGTTTGTTCAACATTTGTACTTTTTTTATAGCTTTGTAGCGTTTACAAAACAAACAAGTATAAATATTAAAAAATTATTATGCTAAAGAAAATTCCACATACTTACGTTATAGTTTTTTTCATTATTGTTTTTTCGGCTATTTTAACATGGATTATTCCAGCAGGCGAGTTTAAAAGAGAGCAAAAACTCATGGCTGACGGTACTACAAAGACTATGATAGTTGAAAACTCCTTTGAATACGTTGATTCTCAGCCTCAAACTTGGCAAATATTTTCATCGATTTTTAACGGTTTTGTAGCACAAGCTCATATTATTGTTTTTATACTATTAATAGGTGGTGCTTTTTGGATTTTAAATGCTAGCAAAGCTCTTGATGCAGGAATCTTATCTTTTATTAAAGCTACAAAAAAACTAGAACGGTATAAGTTTCTTAAAAAAATAGGTGTAAATAATATTGTTATGACATTGATTATGACGATGTTTAGCCTTTTTGGAGCTATTTTTGGAATGAGCGAAGAAACCATAGCTTTTGTTATTGTTATAGTGCCTTTAGCTATTTCTATGGGTTATGATTCAATTGTTGGTTTAGGACTTGTTTATGTTGCTGCTCATATTGGTTTTGCTGGAGCTATTTTAAATCCATTTACAATAGGCATTGCACAAGGTCTTTCGGATTTACCTTTGTTTAGTGGTTGGGAGTACAGAGTTTTTACTTGGCTGATTATAAATGCTGTAGGTTTTACATTTATTTTACTTTATGCTAAAAAAATAAAAAAACACCCTGAAAAAAGCTTGACTTATGATATTGATGATTATTGGCGTAAGCAAAAAGTTAATGAAGATGCAAAACTGACATATTATACACCTTTAAATGCTTGGATTAGTTTTGGAATTTTACTGATTGTTTTAATTTTATTTTCTGTTTTCTATCCTATTTCTAAATTAAGTGTTGGAAATGCAGAATTTTCATTTGCAGCACTACCAGTTGCTACAGCCTTGTTTGCAATAAGCTCTTTCTTTGCATTACGTAAATCGGTTCATTTTTATATTTTAAATCTTTTGGCTTTTACTGTAATTTTCTTGATTATTGGTGTGATGGGCTACGACTGGTATGTTATGGAAATAGGAACTTTATTTTTTGCAATGGGATTAGCTGCTGGATTGGCAATGAATAAATCAGCAAATGATATTACTAAACTTTTTATAGAAGGGGCTAAAGATATTTTTTCGGCTGCTTTTGTTGTGGGTTTAGCTGGTGGAATTATTGTAATTTTAACTGACGGAAAAATTATTGATACAATCATGTATGGATTATCAAATATGATGGCAAGTTTTGGAAAAGAAACTTCTTTATTTTCTATGTACAGCATTCAGACTTGTTTAAATCTAATTATTCCATCTGGTTCGGCAAAGGCTGCACTCACTATGCCTATTATGGCTCCATTTTCCGATCTTATTGGAATTTCTCGACAAGCAACAGTTTTAGCTTTTCAATTTGGAGATGGCTTTACAAATATGATTACACCAGCATCAGGAGTTTTAATTGGTTGCTTGGGAATTGCAAAAGTACCTTATGGTGTATGGTTTAAATTTATTTGGAAGCTTGTTTTAATTATGTTTGTACTTGGGTTTTTATTACTGTTACCAACTTTATATTTTAATATAAATGGATTTTAAGATTACAAAAACCAATCAATTCTTACCAATTCTTTTCTATCACTCGTTTTTGTGTTTTAAATTTTTCTTTATTTACCTTATCTTGCACATCTTTCTCTTGTTGTTGCAGAGCTTCTAAGTAACGTTCCATTTCTTCGCGAGACATTTGATTGTCTTGCTGTTGGTTTTGCTTTTCTTTATCTTTGTTTTGGTCTTGTTTTTCGTCTTGCTTGCTATCATCTTGATTATCCTGATTGTCTTGATTATCCTGATTGTTTTTGTTATCTTTATTTTCGTTGTCTTGCTTATCTTGATTTTGGTCTTGATTTTGACCATCGCCACCAGAATTTTGTTGTTGTTGAATTTTAGTAGCTACTGCCATATTATAACGACTTTGGTCGTGTTCGGGATTTAAGCGTATTGCATTTTTATAAGCCTGAATACTTTTATCGTATTCTCCTGCTTGTAGATAGGAATTTCCAATATTGTAAAAAGCATCAGCTTTTTCTTTATCATTTCCCAAAAGCTTTAAAACATTTTGATAAGAACTTACAGCATCATTAAATTTTCCACTTCTATATTGAGATGCAGAAACATTTCCATGCAGTTTTTCTAATTCTGGATTTATTTCTAATGCTTTTTTATAGTTTAATTCAGCATTTTCATAATCCTTGTTTTTATATAATTTATTGCCTTCTCTAATAATTTTTCTTTCTTCTTGAGCTTGCAAATTCACTATACAAAAAGTCAATAATCCCAACAGACTTAAAGTTTTTATATTGATTATATTTTTTAAAAATTTCATTTTATTTAGCTCTTTTTTATGTTAGATTTATCTTTAAATAAATTTATTTTTCTAAAAACATCATTTTTACGTTCAGAAATAACCGCTTCTACAATTAGAAATATAAATGCCAAAGCTGCGAATTTTGTAAACTGGTCATCATATTCTGAATAAACTTGCTTTTTAATTTCGCCTTGTTGTAGTTTTGAAATTTCGTCAACAATTTTATCTGAGGCATTTGCAGTATTATCTAATTTAACATAAATTCCATCTGTAGCGTTTGCCAATTCTACTAATACCTTTTCATCAGGAATAGAAACTACAACATTTCCATTTCTATCTTTCAAAAAACCTTGTCCTCTTTTCAAAGGAATTGGCGCTCCGGCTTTAGAGCCGACACTAACAGTAAAAACTTTAATTCCATTTTCTGTTAAAAACTGACTTGCGGCTAAAGCATCGTCTTCATGATTTTCGCCATCACTCAACAATAAAATTACTTTAGACACATCTTGATTTTCGGTAAATGATTTTGATGCCAAATCAATAGCTTGACCAATTGCAGTTCCTTGTACAGGAATTAAATCTGTAGAAATTGATGATAAAAACAATCTTGCCGACCTAACATCGTCAGTAATAGGCATTTGCACAAAAGCGTCTCCAGCAAAAATTATTAATCCTAGTTTATCGTTTTGTAATTTTGAAATTATTCTTTCTATAAATTTCTTAGCACTTTCTAATCTATTTGGTCTTAAATCTTGAGCCAACATAGAATTTGAAACATCTAGTGCTATAATAATTTCTACACCTTTAGTACTTTCTTCGGCTAATTTACTTCCAAATTGTGGACGTGCTAAAGCCAAAACCATAAAAATCCAAGCTAAAGAAATTAAACAAATTTTCCATATTCTTCTTGATAGACTAAAATCAGGAATTAATAAATTAATAAGTTTTAAATCTCCAGCTGTTTTAAGTTTTCGCTTACGAATAAATAATCCTATTATAAATAAAGCTATAAAAACTACTAACAGTAATAAAAGCCACAAATATTCTGGATTTTGAAATCTAAACATATTAAAAAGTATTTTTAAGAATTGTTAAACCTAATAATTGTTCTACCACAAAAATTAGCATTGCTATCATTAAAATCAAAGTAAACTCTTCTCTTGGTTGAGAATAAGTTTTTACTTCCAATTCAGTTTTTTCGAGGCTATCTATTTCTTTATAAATATCTCTAAGTTTTTGATTATCTGTTGCTCTAAAATACTTACCACCTGTTTGATTAGCAATATTTTGTAAAACTTCCTCATCAATTTTAACTTCTATATTTTGATATTGAATTCCGAAAGGTGTTTGAAAAGGATAAGGAGCCATTCCAGTTTTCCCTATTCCAATTGTGTAAACTTTTATTCCAAATTCTTTAGCAATTTCGGCAGCAGCCATTGGAGAAATGTTTCCCATATTATTTACACCATCTGTAAGTAAAATTATCACTTTACTAATTGCGTCAGATTCTTTTAGTCTATTTACCGCTGTTGCCAATCCCATTCCTATTGCGGTTCCGTCTTCAATAATTCCATCTTTAATTTCGGAAAACAAATTTAACAAAACTGCATGATCTATTGTTAAAGGACATTGAGTATAACTTTCGCCTGCAAAAATTACCAATCCCATTCTATCGTCGGGTCGGCTTGCTACGAATTCCATTCCAATTTCTTTAGCTGCTTCAATTCTATTTGGTTTAAAATCTTCGGCAAGCATAGAGCCACTCACGTCAAAAGCAATTACAATATCTATTCCTTCTACTTTTCTATTTTCCCACCTATCCATACTTTGAGGACGTGCTAAAACAATTATCAATGCTGATAAAGCTAAAAGTCTCAATCCAAACAAGAAATGTCGTAAAACATAACGCCAAGGAAGTGGATTTTTTTTCAGATTTGATAGGCTTGAGATTTTCATTGTAGCAACCGACTTTTTCAGACGCCACACATACCAAACTATCATTGGTATGAAAATCAAAAACAACCAAAAATATTCCTTATTTGCAAATTCAATATTATTCATCATCGTTATTGTCTTTTGTCGGTTCGTGATTTTCTTCTTGAGTAATTTCAATTACAGCCTCAGTTTGAATAATTTTAGAGTTTTCGTCAATAATTTCTTTTGTATTTTCAACAAAATCAAAGCTGTTTTTTAAAGACAAATCATTTTCGTTTTGCAATGCTTGATATTTAGCAAACTTCACATTATCAGCTAATTCTAAAATTTGTCTTAATTTCATAAAATCTGCTTCTGAAATTAATTCATTATTTTTTAAACTTTCTAAAATCTCACTTGTTGTCATTTCAACAGCAAATACACCAAACCTTTTATCTATATATTCTCTAACAACATCTGTAATTTGAACATGGTATTCTTTAATTTGTCCTTTGCTCCAAATTTTTTCTTTTCTAATAATTTCCAATTCCCTTAGAGCAATTACATGAGGCGGTTCTTCTGGTTTTATTTTCAAAAATGTTGGTTTAATTCCTTTTTTGTAAAATTTAAAGAAATAAACTAAACCTGCTGCAATTACTACCAAAATTAGCAAAGCCCACCAATAATCTTTTAAGAATTTTTTGAAATAATACCAAAACTCAGCAAAATTAAATGGTGTATTAAGCATATCTTCTTTTATATCCTTTATTTGATAAAGAGTAAAAAGAGCTTGCCCCTTCTGAACTTGTTGAAATTCCTGAACAAAAACAGTATCAACACTTCCTGCAACAATATATTTATTTAAAATACCACTTTTATCAACTAAAAATAAGTTTTGAGAAGATGCGTCAATAATTTTTTTAACCTCTTCTTGATTATTAAACCCTGTGTTTTTAAGCAATTCAGAAGAATACATGCTTAGTAATTGTTCATATACAAGCGATTTTATCTGATTTAAGCTATCAACAGAAACTGATTGCTTTATAGAATCTGGGATATATTGTTCGATTTCGTTTTTAAAAGCATCTTTACCAAAAACTACTACACCTGAATTATCGGCATAAATAGTATCAACAGGAATTGTATCTAACAAGACATAAGGCTTTACAAACAATTCTGTTTCAGTAGTAAAAACAAAGCTACTATCTTTTCCTGAAACAAGTTTTATTTTTAGTTCGGGAATAATATTTGTTCCTGTATCAAAACTTGTAATTAAATATTTTTTTTGTATTTCCTTAAAAGCCTCAGAATCAACAACATTAGGTTTAAATTCACCTAAAAGTTCAATATTTTTTGAAATAGTATCTTTAAAGACAGGAAAAAATACTTCTACAGTTTTATCTACACGCAAACTTATATTTAACTCGTTTGGCACACCTATTATAATAGTGTCGCTTTGAAGTTTTATATCTGCTTTGATTTCTTGCGAAAATGCTTGAGTATAAAAAATCAAACTAAGAATTAGAAGTATATTGTATTTTAAAATATTTTTCATTTTATAGAAATTCAAATTTTATCTATTTTTAAACAAAGTAATCAATGGTTTAACATAGTCTTGGTCGGTTCTAATATCGACAAAATCCAATTTTGATTTTTTAAATAAATTTGTGTTTTCATCGTATTGTTTTTGCCAATTTCTTCTATATTCTCTTCTTACGTTTTTTAAAGAAGTATCAACCCATTTTTGTTTTCCTGTTTCCAAATCTTTGAAATAAGCTAAACCTAAATCTGGCAATTCTTTTTCGAAATTGTCATACACTCTAAGAGCCGCTAAGTCGTGTTTGTTACCTGCAATTTTGAGTGCATCGGTAAAATCTGTTGACATAAAGTCAGAAATTATAAAAGCTGTGCTTCTTTTTTTGATTGCATTTGTAAAGAATTTTAAAGCTTGCGAAACATCTGTTCCTTTACTTTCTGGTTCAAAATCTAATAATTCAAGAATTATTCTTAGTATATGTTTTTTCCCTTTTTTAGGTGGAATAAATTTTTCTACTTTATCCGAAAAAAGTATTACCCCCACTTTGTCGTTATTTTGAATAGCCGAAAAAGCAATTACCGCAGCTAATTCTGTACTAAGTTCTTGTTTAAATTTTTGTGAAGTTCCGAAAGCTTTTGAGCCACTAACATCTATCAGCAACATAACAGTAAGTTCGCGTTCTTCTTCGAAAACTTTCACATAAGGATGGCTAAACCTCGCCGTTACATTCCAGTCTATATCTTTGATTGGGTCGCCATACTGATATTCTCTTACTTCGGAGAAAGCCATTCCTTTTCCTTTAAAGGCAGAATGATATTCTCCTGCAAACACTTGAGAAGACAGCCCTCGCGAGCGAATTTCAATTTTTCTAACTTTTTTTAATAAATCTTTTGCTTCCACTAAATTTTCATTTTAACATTAAAACAATTTTTATTTTATTGTTTTCTACTATGGAACTTCGACAGAGTTTAATATTTCGCTAATAATTTCTTCTGAACTAATATTTTCTGCTTCGGCTTCGTAAGTTAGACCAATTCTATGTCTAAGCACATCGTGGCAAACAGCACGAACATCTTCTGGCAACACATAGCCTCTTCTTTTTATAAAAGCATAAGCTTTTGCTGCTAAAGCTAAATTAATAGAAGCACGTGGCGATCCACCAAATTCTATCATACTCGCTAAATTAGAAAGTCCGTATTTTCCTGGTTCTCTACTTGCAAATACGATATCAAGAATATAAGTTTCGATTTTTTCATCAAGATACACTTCTCTAACAACAGAACGAGCTTTTAGAATATCTTCAGGTTTTAAAACTTTAGAAGCTTTTGGCATTTCTCCCTGCAAATTTTCGCGAATGATAGCTCTTTCGTCTTCGAATTCAGGATAAGTAATTTTTAGTTTTAGCATAAATCTATCAACTTGCGCTTCGGGAAGAGGATAAGTTCCTTCCTGCTCAATAGGATTTTGAGTTGCCATAACTAAAAAAGGTTTTTCCATTGGATAGCTAATTTCTCCTATAGTTACTTGTCTCTCTTGCATAGCTTCTAACAAAGCTGATTGAACCTTAGCTGGAGCACGATTAATTTCGTCTGCTAAAATAAAGTTTGCAAAAATAGGTCCTTTTTTAACAAAGAATTCTTCTTTTTTCTGACTATAAATCATTGTCCCAATCAAGTCAGCAGGCAATAAATCTGGTGTAAATTGCACTCTTGCGAACTTTGCATCAATAACATCGGCTAATGTATTGATTGCTAAAGTTTTTGCCAAACCTGGTACGCCTTCCAACAAAATATGTCCATCAGATAATAAACCTATTAATAAACCTTCAATTAAACTTTTTTGACCAACGATTACTTTTTTCATTTCAAAGTTGATTACATCAACAAAACTACTTTCTCGTTGTATCTTTTCATTTAATTCTTTAATATCAATTTGAGTATCCATAATTAAATTTTTTAACTTTATAAAAACAATGTTACGAAAATATAATTTTAATTGATTTTTATCAAGTCTTCTTACATGTTTTTATCTTAGTTTTTTGTTAAAACTGTTAATACGCTGTTAACATAGACTTTCATCAAAGCCTTGTATTGTTAGATTTTCGTAGGCTGTTTATAAAAATATTTTCTTGAAAAAATTATTTTTTTAATAATTTAGTTTTTGATTTCAATAAAATAGTTTTACCTTTGGCTAATGAGTATTCGCTATTTAGTTATAGAAGGTAATATAGGTGCGGGCAAGACTTCGTTATGTAAGAAACTTGCTACTGACCGCAATGCAAAGCTTATTTTAGAGCAATTTGCTGAGAATCCTTTTTTGCCAAAATTCTATGAAAATCCTGAGCGATTTGCTTTTCCATTAGAATTATCGTTTTTAGCCGATAGGTATAATCAATTAAAAACCAATGTCGAAAATTTTGATTTATTTTCCGATTTAATTATTGCCGATTATTTTTTTATGAAATCTTTGATTTTTTCGGCTTCAACTTTACAAGCAGATGAATATAAACTATATCGTCAACTTTTCGACATAATTTACAGTTCGCTTCCAAAACCAGATTTATATGTTTATTTACATAAATCTGTAGAAAATTTGCAAAAAAACATCAAACAAAGAGCGAGAGAATATGAACAAAATATAAGTTCAGACTATTTAAAAAGCATAGAAAACGGCTATTTTAATTTTTTTAAGCAACAAACTGAGATGAAAATAGTTTTAATAGACACAAATAATATTGATTTTATAAATAACGAAAAGCATTACAAACAGATAGTTAAAACGATTTTTGAACAAAATTATTGTACAGGGATTAATAGAATTGTATTTTAAAATGAAAAAAAAAACGATTTTTATGTGTTTTTTTGTGAAAAACTTATTATTTTTGCATAAAGAAAATTAAAAAATTTAATGTTAAATAAATAAAAGAGTTTAAATTATGAAAAAGACCTTATTCTTTATTTTAGCCACAGTTACTATTTTTTCACTTAGTAGCTGTAATGGTTTGAAAAAAATGATTCAAAATGCTGATGATATTAATTACTCAGTAAATCCAGAAATTTTAGAAATGCACGCTGGTAAAGTTGCTGTTAATATTACAGGTAATTTCCCTGAAAAATATTTCGCAAAAAAAGTAACTGCGACTATTACACCAACTTTAGTTTGGGAAGGTGGCGAAAAAGCTTTAACTCCAGTTTATGTGCAAGGTGAAAAAATCCAAGGAAATGCTAAAGTAATTCAATATAAAGCTGGTGGAAGTTTTTCTTACAATGATAGTTTTGATTATGAGCCTGCTATGAGAAGATCTCACTTAGAACTTCGTATTGTAGGTAGTCAAGGTAAAAAAACTGCAGAATTTGATCCTGAATTTGTAGCAGACGGTATTGTCGCAACTCCAGATCTTGTAAAAATGCAAGGTGCTAGCTCAGTTGCTAAGGATAAATTTGTAAAAGACAATCCTGATATGAAAGTTGCTGCTATCAACTATGATAAAAATAGAGCAGAATTGAAAAATGCAGAAACAAAAAAAGATGAAATTGTAGAATTAAAAGACTTTGTAAACAATGTTGCAAATGACGATCGTAAAGAATTTGTAAACATTGAGCTTTTATCTTATGCTTCACCTGAGGGAACATTAGAAATAAACACTAAAGTTTCTAACGACAGATCTAAAACTGTTGACAAATATGTTAAAAATGAATTCAAAAAAATTGATGAATTTAAAAACGATGATTTCTTCGAATATTTAGTTACAGAAGAAGACTGGGAAGGCTTTAAAACAGCAGTTCAAGAATCTAATTTAGCTGACAAAGACATGATTTTACGTGTTGTAAACATGAACTCAGACCCAGACAAACGCGAAGAAGAAATTCGTAAAATGACAGCTACTTTCGAAGAACTTGAAAAAATTGTTCACCCTCTATTACGTCGTTCTGAAATTAAAGTTAACATCATGCTTATCGGTCATACTGATGATGAAATTAAAGACTTATTCAAAAATTCTCCAGAAGAACTTACTGTTGAAGAATTCTTATATTTAGGTAACTTATATGACAATGATGAAGATAAATTAGCTGTTTACACAAAAGCTAGCGAAGTTTACAATAAAGAATGGAGATGCTTTAATAACTTAGCTGCTGTTCAATACAGAATGAAAGATTACGCTGCAGCAAAAATCAGTATAGAAAAAGCTAAAGCTTTAGATGCTAACGCAACTGTATTCAACAACTTAGGAAACGTTTATCTAGCAGAAGGCAATACTAGCGAAGCAGAAAAAAATTATCAATCAGCTACAGGTGTTCCAGAAGCAAGTGCAGGACAAGGTGTATTAGCAATTAAAAATGCTCAATACAAAAATGCTGTTGATTTTTATGCAAACATTAATTGCTTTAACGCTGGTTTAGCAAAACTTCTTAACGGAGACTCAAACGGTGCTATTGAAGCTGCAAGTAATGGTAGCGATAAAGAAGATGCTTTAAATTATTATTTAAAAGCTATCGCTGGCGCACGCAAAGGTGATACTGAAGTTTTATTTAATAACCTAAGAACAGCTTGTTCTAAAGATTCTAAACTAAAAGAATTTGCAAGCAAAGACGTTGAATTTATTAAATATTTTGAAAACGACACTTTCAAATCAATAGTAAAATAAATTTGTTTTCATAAAACTCGAAAAAAGCTGTCCTTAATAAGACAGCTTTTTTTATTTACAAAACATTTTATATCTTTACTTTTAAATTTTTAAACTTAAATATTGTTTATGAAATCTAATCTGTTTTTTATTTTTATCCTTAGCTTTTCTCTTATAGTATATTCGTGCAAACCAATTAGTCCTAAACAAGAAGTCGAAGCTCTTAGAAAAAAAATAGTTGAGCACACAGATATTTTAAACAAAGCTATTGAAGATAAAAAAATAACAGAACAAGAAGCTGTAGAAATAGAAACAGCTATTATAGATTTACAAAAAGCTTTCATACAATTTGATGAAAAATACAAAAATGACCAAGATGCTCAAGAAATAATTCAGGTTTATTTCAAAGATAATGAAGTTGAATTAGAAAAAATATACGAAGATTACTTTATCTCATTAATGGAAGTGTTTAATTGTGAAGGAAGTGAAAAAATTATTTTTTAAAATTTTATTGAAATTTAATAAAAAATAAAAAATATTTAAAAGAATTTGCTTTTTACAAATAATAGTATTTCCTTTACAGATGAAATTAGTATTAACAAAATTAAAATTAAAAATTATGAGAAAAATTGGATTATTAGTAGCAATTGTAGCATTTGCTCTATGTTTAGTATCTTGTGGTAGTAGTCCTGTTGGAGAGGCTGAAAAATTAGTAAAACTAACTAAAGAGCTTAATGCAGACATGACAAAAGCAACTGAAGACGGAGTAATTAGTGATGACGAAGCTAAAAAAATCAACGATTCATTGAAAGAATTTCAAAATCTTATGAGTAAATTAGAAAAATACGAAAACGATAAAGAAGTCAATGAATATCTTGAAAAAGAGGGATTTGAAGCAGAAGTTGAAAAATTTGCAGGGGCAATGGTAGGTTTAATTATGTGCGAAGGTGCTGATAAAATTGACTTAGAGGGTCTTATGTAAAAAAGAGACAAATTTATAAGTTATAAAAAAGAGGCTGCCGAAAAATAAATTTTAAGACAGCCTTTTTTTATATATGCTGCAAATAAAGTTTTTAAAATTTCACTCTTTCCCAAGCAGCTTAAACATATTTCTTTTATAATCTTCAACTCCAGGTTGGTCGAATGGATTTACTCCAAGCATATACGCACTAATTCCACAAGCAACTTCGAAAAAGTAAATTAAAAAGCCTAGATTATATTCATTTAATTTATTAATAGTAATAAGCATATTTGGTACTTTTCCCTCAACATGAGCCATAATTGTTGCTTGAGCAGCTTTTTGATTTACGTATTCCATGTTTTTTCCTACCAAATAATTTAATTTATCAAGATTTTCATCATCTTTTGGAATTACTGGAAATTCAGAGTCTTCTTCAATAAAAATTGTAGTTTCAAACAAATGTCTTTCCCCTTGTTGAATGTATTGTCCAAGTGAGTGCAAATCGGTTGTAAAAGATACAGATGCTGGAAAAATACCTTTATTTTCTTTTCCTTCACTTTCTCCAAAAAGTTGCTTCCACCATTCTGCTAAATACATTAATTTATGATTATAGTTTACAAAAATTTCGATTTTATGTCCAGCTGCATAAAGTAAATTTCTAATAGCAGCATATTTTATAGCTGGGTTTTCCAAACTTGGTTCTAAGCAAATATTTTGAGCATCAGAAGCTCCTTTTAAAAATTCATTTATGTCAAATCCTGCTACTGCAATAGGTAGAAGCCCAACTGCTGACAAAACAGAAAATCTACCTCCAATATCATCAGCTATAATATAAGATTTAAAACCATCACTATCTGCAAGTTGGCGTAAAGCTCCTTTTTTTGCATCTGTAATTACCACAAGGCGTTCTCTGATTATTTTTTTGTCCCAGCGTTTTTTCATATCGCTATACAAAAGTCTGAAAGCAATTGCTGGTTCTGTTGTAGTTCCTGATTTTGATATTACAATAACTCCATATTCTTTGTTTTGCAGATATTCTAACAATTCTTTATGATAATTTCCATTTAAAGTATGCCCGGCAAATAAAATTTCTGTTTTTGTTTGTTCAAAATGAGGTTTTAGAGCTTCAATTACTGCTTTTGCTCCTAGATATGAGCCACCAATACCCACAATTACAACGCTTTCTAAATTTTGAAGATTTTTTGCCTGCTCAACAATATCGTTTATTTCTTCTTTATCAATAGATTGTGGTAAATTTACCCAACCTAAAAAATCAGAACCTTTGCCTTTTCCTGTTTTTAATACTTCTAATTGTTTTAGTGCATATTCTTTTGAACGCAAAAAAGCATTTTCTCCAAAGAATTTTATTGAATTTGATACATCTAATTTCATAAGTTTTATTTTTTTATTTACAATCAGCTTTTATTTCTTTAAACGAATCATACAAACCATAATCTCTAGCATTTTGTGCAGCTTTACAATAATCTGGGTCTCCTTTTAGTTGAAGTATTTTCGCCAAATACAACCAAGGAACGGGATTTTGAGGGGTCATTTCTGCAGCAAATGTGCACATTTCTAAAGCAGGTTCTAATAATTCTAAATCAAAGTTTTTGGGTAATTTCACTTCAGGTATAACTAATCTTGAACAAGATATTACTCCCTCATATTCAAATTTTAATTTTTTTATCTTAAAATTAGTTATTTTAAAAACATCTACCATAGCTAAATTCACTCTAGGTATTGGATTGTATAGATTTTTCTCTCTTGCTATTTTAAAAGCTGCTTCAGCATTAGCTAAATCTTTTTGTCCCAAATAAATTAAACCTTTTGTAATATATAGCAAATCTAAATTATCAAAATTTTCTAACTTTTCGGCTTTATTAATTACGTTCATAATATGTAAAAAAGCAGATTTATAATCGTTTTTAGTTAAAAATATTATTGCCAATCCAAACTCTGCTCTAATAAGATAAGTCTGTGCTATAATTTCTGCATTTTGAGGAGATATGTTTAAGCCGTAACATTCTGATACTTCTTTTACTATAAATTCGTTAATATTCATACAAGAATCAAAATAATTTTTAGCAAGATCATATTCTTTTCGAGCTAAATAAGATGAACCAATAACATCATACAAAAGTATTGAAGCACCAAGTTTTTGAACACCTTGTTTTGATATATTGATAGCATTTCCATAATCATTTTCTATATAATATGCAAAAGCACGTGATGTATAATAAGAAAGTTTATCATTAAAGCAATATTTATTTTTCCATGATTTTAATTCTTCAATATTTTGAAGTTCTGAAGTGGGGCATAAATCAATTGCATTGTCAACAACTTCACAATAACGATCAAAACTATTTAATGCTAAATATACTTCTGATAGAGCAAAGTATGCATTATAATCATCTGGTACTAATTCTAAAGATTTGTAAAGTACTTTTTCTGCCTCTTCATATTTTCCCCAATTCATAAGAATAGTACTCTTAAGATTGTAATAACTCACATTGTTGCTACTGAGTTCTATGGCTTTATTAATATCAATAATTGCTTCGTCATGAACTTTTAAAGTTGTAAGTATGTATGCTCTATAATAATAATATTGTGGATTTTGCGGTTTGAGTGTTATTGCCTTAGTTACATCGCTATAAGCATTATAAAGCTCATAAGTTTGAATGTAATAATTTGTTCTAGTAATATAATAATCATCTTCGTCGGGATCTAATTCAATAGATTTATTAAAATCTGATAAAGCAAGTTCTTTTCTGTTAGTTGCTAAATAAATCAAACCTCGTGTCATATAGAGTAGCGAATAGTTAGCATCAAGCTCTAAACCTTCATTAGCAATAGATTCAGCTTTCTCAAAATTTTCTTTTTCATATTGTGCACGTGAATAATTTGCATAACAAATTAAGCAATTTTTATTAAGTTCTATTGCTTTTTTATAATATTCACTTGCTTTATCAAAATCTAATAAATTAAAATAAGTATAAGCCAATTCTTGAAAATACTCATCATTTTCGAGTTCATTAGCAACTAAATCTTCTAAAATTATTATTGCTTCTGCAAAATTGTGTTTGTCGTTAAGTTCTTTCGCAGTTTCAAATTTTTGAATTGCAGTTTGCGAAAACATATAATTAGTAATTGCGAAACTTAATACACTTAAAATTATTACATATTTTTTCATAGCTGTAATTTTTAAAATAACTTCAATTAATTACTACTAATTTGAGTTATAAAGTTTTAATATTACAAATTTATAAAATTTATTTTATATTTTTTTCTTAAATTCTAAAAATTACAGTTAGAATAGTTTTTTCTTACTCTTTCTACTCGTTTTCTTAATTCTGCTTTATAAGTTTCCCAATTTTCTATAGTTTTATTTGCTACTTTTGTATCAATTGCTGCTTTTGCTACTGCTACTGCAACACATTCAATAACTCTCAGGTCTAATGGTTTCGGGATAATATATTCTTTTCCAAACTCTATTTTTTCTTGTCCATAAGCTTTGCTAACATATTCTGGGACAGGTAACAAAGCCAATTCTGCAAGTGCTTTAGCAGCTGCTATTTTCATTTCTTCGTTTATACAAGTTGCTTGTACATCTAAAGCACCTCTAAAAATAAAAGGAAAGCCCAAAACATTATTAACTTGGTTTGGATAATCGCTTCTGCCCGTTGCCATAATCACATCAGGTCTAGCGTCTTTTGCATCGTTATAAGAAATTTCCGGATTTGGATTTGCCATAGCAAACACAATAGGATTTTCAGCCATTTGTTTAAGCATTTCTTTGCTAACAACATTTGCTACTGAAACACCCATAAACACGTCTGCACCGACCATAGCTTCTGATAGAGTGCTTATATTTTTATCTGTTGCAAATTCTTTTTTATAAATATTATTTCCAACATTGTCGTGTCTCACGACTCCTTTTGAATCGCAAAGCACAACATTTTCTTTTCTTACGCCTAAATTTAGAAGAAATCTAGCACAAGCTATACCCGCAGCTCCAGCACCGTTAAACACAACTTTAACGTCTTCAATTTTTTTATTCACTAATTTTAAAGCATTTAATAAACCAGCACCTGCAATAATTGCTGTTCCATGTTGGTCGTCATGAAAAACTGGGATATTCATTTCTGCTTTTAATCTTTCTTCAATTACAAAACATTCTGGAGCTTTAATATCTTCTAAATTTATTCCTCCAAAAGTAGGCTCCAAAGTTTTGACAATTTCTATAAGTTTTTCGGTATTTTTTTCATTGATTTCAATATCAAAAACATCAACATCGGCAAAAATTTTAAACAAAAACCCTTTTCCTTCCATTACTGGTTTTGATGCGGAAGCTCCAATATCGCCCAATCCTAAAACTGCTGTTCCATTTGAAATTACACCGACAAGATTTCCTTTTGCAGTATAATCGTAAGCGGTTTTATTGTCTTTTTCTATTTCTAAGCAAGGTTCTGCAACTCCTGGAGAGTATGCTAAAGATAAATCTTTTTGTGTTTGGAATGATTTTGTAGGAATTACTTCTACTTTTCCTTTTCTACCATTGCTGTGATAGTCTAAGGCTTCTTGTTTTGTAAAAATTGCCATTACTCTCCGTTTTGTTTTAATTCTTTAATATTTTCTAATTCATCAACATTTAATTTTCCTTCTTCAAGTTCTTGTTGAAAATTTCTATTGTTATAAATATCTATTGCTGTGTATAATGCAGATCTAAAAGATTGTTCAGAAGCAATATTTTTACCTGTGATATCATAAGCTGTGCCATGTGCTGGTGAAGTTCTTACTATTGGCAAACCTGCTGTATAATTAACACCATCTTCAAAAGCAATTACTTTAAATGGTGCTAAACCTTGGTCGTGGTACATTGCTAAAACTGCATCGAAATTTCTATATAATGCAGCCCCAAAAAATCCATCGGCTGGATAAGGTCCAAAAGCAAGAACATCTTGTATTTTAGCTTCTTCTATTGCAGGGATTATAATATTTTTTTCTTCATCGCCAATCAAACCATCATCGCCACAATGAGGATTTAAGCTAAGCACAGCTATTCGTGGTTTTCTAATTAAAAAATCGCTTTTTAAACTTTCGTTTAAAGTATTTATTTTTTCTAAAATTAATTCTTTACTTAAAGTCGAAGGAACCTGACTTATAGGAATATGCTCGGTTACCACTCCTATTTTTATCACATCATTCATTAAAATCATCAAATGATTTTTTGAATTAAATTCTTTAGCAAAAAACTCTGTATGCCCAAGGAAATTAAATCCAGCAGCTTGAATATTTTTCTTATTAATTGGGGCAGTTACAATCAAATCGATTTTATTATCTTTTAAATCTTGAACTGCTTTTTCTAATGCCTGATAAGCTGCCAAACCTGCCATTTCTGTGGACAAGCCCATTTCTACTCTAACATCTTCGCTATTGCAGTTGATTATATTAATATTTTTCAGTCTTGCCTCTTCGGGAGAGTTGATTGTCAACGTTTGGCTGTTGTTATTAAATGCCTTTCGATAATATGCTAAAACTTTTGGCGAACCATAAATTATTGGAGTAATATTATTTACTAGTCTTGAATCCGACAATGTTTTTAAAATTACTTCATAGCTAATTCCGTTTATATCGCCATGAGTAATTCCTATTCTTAATCTGCTCATCTTTTATTTTTTAATTCTTACAAAGTTAATTTTTTAAAACTATTTTCACTAAAAATATCTTATTTTCTTTTAGTTTATTTCAATATTTTTAAGAAATAATTAAAAAGTAATCTAACGCCAACGCCTGTTCCACCATTTCCGCGATACGAATCGTCTTTTTCTGTAAAGGCTGTTCCTGCAATATCTAAATGCACCCAATTATAATCGGTAAAATGTTCTAAAAATTTTGCAGCTGTAATTGCTCCGCCCCAGCGTGGTCCAACATTTTTCATATCTGCTACTTGAGATTTTAATTGTTCTGCATAATCGTCCCAAAGTGGAAACTCTACAAGTCTTTCCCAAACTTCAAAACTAATCTTTTTAAGTTCTGAAATATGTTTTTCTGAATTTCCCATTATTGCTGTTGCACTTTCACCAATAGCAACAACTGCAGCTCCAGTAAGCGTTGCAAGATCAATTACTAATTCAGGATTATATTTTTTTGCGTAAGCTAACGCATCAGCTAAAATTAGTCTTCCTTCTGCATCAGTATTCATAACTTCTACAGTAGTGCCATCAAACATTTTAATTATATCTTCTGGAACATAAGCATTGTTCCCAGGTCTGTTGTCGGTAGAAGGAATTAAACCAATTATTTTTAGTGGCAATTTTGCTTTTGCTATTGCAGAAATAGTTCCTACTACTGCGGCAGCACCAGACTTATCGCTTTTCATGGTTTCTAAAAAACCACTTGGTTTTAAATTAATTCCTCCTGTATCGAAAACCAAACCTTTTCCTATCAAAACAATATAGTTTTTGTTTATAGCATTTTTAGGCTCATAGCTCAATACTGAAAATGTTGGTGGTTCAACACTTCCACGATTTACTGCTAAAAGTCCGCCCATTTTTAAACTTTCGATTTTTGCTTTATCAAAAACCTCGGCTTTAAAACCATATTTTTTTGACAAATCCACAATTTCATTACCAAGTTTTTGAGCAGTCATAAATGAGGCAGGCTCATTAATAATATCACGAGCAACAGAAACTCCAGTACATAAAGAATTTTTTAATAAAACATCTTTTTTAGAAATTTTTTCGCTAACAATATTTATTGACTTTAAACTTTTTGATTTTTCTTCTTTATTTTTGAAATATTTGTTGAACGAATATGTGCTTAAACACAATGCCTCTGCAAAATCCAACGAATATTTATCACTCAAATCAAGAATGTTTATGCTTTCATATTTAAGCTCATTTAAAATATTTGCAACTTTATTTGCCAAATTTCTCAAAGCTTCTGTCCTAGAATTAATCTCTTTTTCTTCGTTTGCTAAAACTACAAATTTTGAAAAACTCAAAGAGTTCAAATGAACTAATTCAGATTTATTATTAAATATTTTTTGTACATAAATTTGCTCGTCATTGCTTAATCCAAGTTTTTTTACCTGAGTTTTTTTTGAGATAATATAAACGATATTTTCGTTTTCTTTATGTTTTGAAATTAATTGTATCATAATTTAAAATTTAAGTTGTTACAAAATTAATATTCTAAATTAATAAACAAAAACTTAGAACTTTGTTTAAAAGCAGTAAATATTATTTGAAAATGACTTTTACTTAGTCTATGTATTCTTTTTTCTCAACTATTAAAAAATAATTGTCTTCAATATTTGTAATTCCAAAGTCGTAGCAATAATGATAAGTATTACCTGTTCTTGTGGTATAAATATTTGTTAAATAATCAAAGTTATAACCTGCTTTTAACAGCCTTTCCTTATTAATTTTAGTTACACCTTTTGCAAAAAAATCGGATAAAATTTTCCTATTACTTTTTAAAATTCTATTTATATTTCGTGTTTGATTAGAAAAATCTGCATACTTGTTATTATTATAAGTATTGCGACATTGATCACAACAAAATTTTTTATCTGATCTTCCTTCAAACTCTTGATTGCAAACAGGACAAATCTTTTTCATTGTTTATGCTTTTTTTACAAATTTATTAAATTTTTTTATAAAAATCAAAAAGCCCAATTAAAAATCGGGCTTTTTGCTAAATTTATTAAAGCAATTTTTATTTATTTAAACTTAACTTTTTTGTAGTAACTCTTTCACCATCAGTAATTTTTATAAAATAAATTCCATTTGGCAAACTTTGTAAATCCATTACGACATTATTGCTATTACAGTTTTTATTTTCTACGATTTGTCCAAAATTATTAATCACACAAATATTTGAGATAATATTTCCGCTTTCAATATTTACAATTCCTGTGCTTGGATTTGGGAAAACATTCAAACTTGATATATGAGTTTCTACATTATCTGTTAAATCTAAACAAAATTCAAAAGTTTTGCTACTCCAATTTCCACTACTGGTATAGTTCCATAAAACTTCAGAAGTTGTAGAATTTGTAATTTTCACTCCACCTGCTGGATACCAAAAGAAAGCATTCATTCCATCACCATTACTATCAGTAATTTCAAAAGTATAACAACCACTTCCTAAACACAATTCTGTAATATGATGTGCATTTGCTGTTGACAAACTTTCTGAATAAATAAGTTCGGAAGTTTCGTCACAAGTCAAAGTCCATGCATTGTCTGAAGGAGAATAATTACTTGTAATATCAAAAATTATTGTATTCCCAACACTTATAAATTTAAAGTCTTTTGCTAAGCTAGCTCCAAAATTAGCAGAATTACCTCCTCCATTCACACTTTCTATAGTAAAAGTAATAGTGTTATTTCCATCAGGGAAACTTGTTTCGGGAAAAGTAATTTGTGCTGTTTCGTTTTGGGCTAGGTTTCCTGACCAAGTAAATTCATCGGTAATTTCTCCACAAACATAAGAAACTACACAAGAACTTAAAGGCTCAGTGTCCATATTTTTAATTGTAATTTTTGGACTTATTGTAGATGTGTTACAAATATTATCTTCTGGGCTTTCTATAGATTCTATCTTCACATTTCCAGAATAAACTAATACATTTTGAGTTTTTTCGTCATTATCTGTAAATTGGTCTGCTTGTCCGTTTGGCTCACTAACAAAAGCAGTAAAAGTATAATTACCACTAGCAAGTGTGATTTCAGGGAAATAAACAATAGCGGTTTCTAACTGAGCTAAATCGCCTGTCCAATTTACAGTAACTGGT
>DAONZU010000037.1:0-20764 GCA_035406965.1 Bacteroidales bacterium | reverse complement strand
CTTGTTTAGATTTTACTCTATAACCAACGGAAATAATAACGTCAAGGTTGTAGTATTCTACTTGTTGAGTTTGCGTTTTTCCTTTAATTGCACCGTGTGTAGTGGTTGTCGCAAATTTTGCGACAACCAGTTCTTTTATTAATTCTTCTTCATTAAAAATATTATTAATATGCTTGCCAATAGTTTTAATATCTCTTCCAAAAAGCAATGCTAATTGCTGACGGTTAAGCCAAACAGTTTCATTTTCTAACCTTACTTCAATACGTTCAGTTAGTTCATTTGATTGATATAATAAAATTTCGTTACTCATAATCTATTGATTTTTCTATGCTATTTTATACAATTCGTTTTGCAATTCTTTGATAGCTTTTTTGTATTTGTCGCGATTGCCAAATGCTTTTATAATTTCTGTAACAGAGCCTATTTTATTAATTGGTGGAACATTCAAAATGTTAATATTTTCCATATCTTCAATTCCTTGGTCAGCGTATTTGTCAAGTAAAGCTTCTAACACTTTTCGGGCTTGTTCACCATATTTTGTAAAATAGTTTCTCTTTTTTACGTTGTTTGCTCGCTCTTTTCGTGTTAGTGGTGGTTGCTCATAAGCAACGTGGCAAATTAAATCAAATAAATCAACTTCTCTATCAACAGCATCATAGAGTTCATCTACCATTACACCTTGTTCTGTCAATTCTGCTATAATTGCTTCTTTTCGTTCAGTTTTGTTCCATTTATTTAAAAAATCATCTAACGTAGCATAATGATTTTTAATAATTTCTCTTGTATGGTCTTTAAGACTCGTTGTTATTGGTTTTCCGTGCTGATCGAAATACAATTTACGGCTAATCAATATCGAAACGTCAACACCATTTACATAAACTTTTTTTCTTTCGTTTACTTCAAGAGGTGGAAACTCATGTTCAGGATAGGTGATTTCAGTTTGTGTAAATTCTATTTCCTCACCACTTTCTTCATCAATTATTGGACTGATATCTTGTTCTTCTTCATCAATTATATTACCTAAGTTAATGTCTTCGGAAACAGGTTTTATTCGTATTGGATCTCCATCAAACTCCGTATCGGCAAATAAATCCGTTGCATTTCTAAAGTCGAGAATAGTAAAGTATTGTTTACCATATTCTTCGTTTATTCTTGTACCACGTCCTATAATTTGCTTAAACTTTGTTGGTGAATTTATGTTGGTTTCTAACACAATTACTTTACATGTTTGTGCATCAATACCCGTTGTCATCAATTCTGAAGTAGTAGCAATGACAGGATATTTTTCTTCGGGATTAATAAAATTATCTAATTCTCGTTTTCCTTCATCGTTATCGCCAGTAATTTGCATAATATATTTGTGATTTTCGGCAACTAAATCAGCGTTTTGTTTTACTAATGCTGTTCTCATTCGCTCAGCGTGTTCTATATCAACACAAAATACTATAGTTTTGGCAAAACGGTCGTAGCCTTTCAAAAATTCGCTTATTTTTTGTGCAACAACATTGGTTCGTTCTTCTATGATTAAATTTCGGTCAAAATCTTTGCGGTTGTATATGCGGTCTTCTACTTCGATATTATCTTTATCTAATTTGCCTTGTTCGGGTCGCCAACCTTCAACATCTACATTTATTGCCACTCTTATAACACGGTATGGAGCAAGAAAACCATCTTCTATACCTTGTCGCAACGAATAAGTATAAATTGGATCGCCGAAATATTCAATATTTGATACTTCATTAGTTTCTTTTGGTGTGGCTGTTAATCCGATATGTGTAGCATTTTTAAAATAATTGAGAATTTCTCGCCATGCACTATCTTCTTTTGCACTTCCACGATGGCACTCGTCAATTACAACTAAGTCAAAAAAATCTTTAGAAAATTCTTTGTAAACATTGGCAGACTCATCGCTTCCAGAAAGACTCTGATATAAAGCTAAATATATTTCAAAACTTTTATCTATTTGGCGGTGTTTTACTACAGTCATTTTATCTTTGAAATGTCTAAAATCACCACGTCTTGTTTGGTCAATAAGTGCATTGCGGTCTGCTAAAAATAAAATTCGTTTTTTTGCACCACTTCTCCAAAGCCTATAAATTACTTGAAAGGCAGTATAAGTTTTACCTGTACCTGTTGCCATTACAAGTAAAATTCTGTTTTGTCCATTAGCAATTGCTTCAACAGTTCTATTTATTGCAATTTGTTGGTAATATCTTGGAGTACGACCAGTACTATCAATAAAATATGCTTGCGATGCAATTTTTTGGGCAGTTGGTGTTATTAGTCCTTTATATTTCATGTATTTTTCCCAAAGCACATCAGGACTTGGGAATTCATCTATACTTAGTTCTTTTTCTATATTTTCATCAGTTGCTGTTTTGTCGTGAAAAAGGAATCCGTCTCCATTGCTACTGAACACACAAGGAATATCTAATATTCTTGCATATTCTAAAGCTTGTTGCATTCCAGTTCTTACCGAATATTTATTTTGTTTAGCTTCAATAATAGCAACAGGAATATTGGGCTTATAGAATAAAATAATATCAGCTCGTTTTCTTTCTCCTCTTTTTGTGAGTTTTCCTCTAACATATATTCTTCCATCGGTAAAAGGGAATTCTTCTAACATTTGCAATTGCTTATCCCATCCAGCTTTTTCAAGAGCAGGTATAATCAATTTAGTGCATATGTCCCTTTCGCTTAGATCTTTTTTATTCATTTTCTTGTAAATTCTGATTGTTCATATTTTCATGAAGAGTAAAATTTCGCAATATGCTTGTTGCCCACTGTCTGAAAGCTGTAGCACGTTTGGAATTAACTCTATATCCTACAGAAATAACTGCATCAAGATTATAATGCTTAACTATTCTACGAACTTTGCGATTTCCTTCTATTTGAACTACCGAGAAATCCTCGGTAGTTGATTGTTCAGATAATTCTTTTTCTGAATAAATATTTTTTAGGTGCAAACCAATATTATCACTCGAAGTATCGAAAATCGTAGCCATATTTTTTTGCGATAACCAAATAGTTCCATCTTGCACACGAACTTCGACACCGTCTCCTTGAGACTGATAAGCAAAAGTTAAATATTCAGCTGTGCTATTCCGTATTTGCAAATTTTTATTTGATTTATTTATTTTAGCCATAAATTCAATTTATATATTGGTTTCGAGTTAGATTTTATTTTAAAATGCTAATATACATTTTTTTACCTTTATTCATATGGAAGAAAGTTTTTATTTTTAAGTGTAAAAGTAAAATTTAAAAAATTATTTTATTTGTTTATGATTTTCCACAATTGCATTAATAATATTTTGCACAGAGTTTTTGTTCATTTTTGTAAAAGCAAACCATTTTTTTCCTAAATCTTTTAATGATGCTCCTAAATGATACACTTCAGTATTATCTATGATAATAAAACGGTCATGGCTTAAAGTAAATGTTTTTATTTCAAAATTACCATATTGAGCATTAGCTTTTTGCACATCAAGTTGTAGTTGTTTGTTAATATTTTTTGTCAGTAGTAATATTTTTACATTTTTATTTTTCTTTGCCAAATGAGTTAATGTAGTTTCATCTATATAGTTGTCAATCAGCACTATACTGTTTTTAGCAGAACGAATAATTTTTGAAGCTAATTCATAAGCATCAAATACTTGTCCATCAAAGAATACGCCTTGTGTAGGCAATTCACTTGTTTTTATTTGGAAAGAAATTTCATCTACTTTTTCAGCAAGTTTTTCCACTGTGTTTTCAACGCGATTCATTCTTTGGTTAAGTGCATAACCTTTTAATAAATAATCTTTTAAAACATTGGTAGCCCAAATTCTAAATTTTGTACCTTGTTTAGATTTTACTCTATAACCAACGGAAATAATAACGTCAAGGTTGTAGTAGTCTATCATTCGTTTTACATTTCTATTTCCTTCTTTTTGAACTGTCAAGTATTTCTTGACAGTTGAATTTTTATCTAATTCTTTCTCTCGAAAGCAATTGTTGATATGTAAACTAATGTTTTGCTTTGTTTGTTGAAACAAAGTTGCCATTTGCTGTTGTGATAGCCAAACTGTTTCATTTTCTAATCTTACTTCAATACGTTCAGTTAGTTCATTTGATTGATATAATAAAATTTCGTTACTCATTTTTATACTTATTTATTTCAATGCATATTTTGCCACCGTGTTTAATCCATTGAGGGTGAGCATTTTATCAAATTTATCAAATATTGTTGTTATAGGTGTTAGCACATTATTAAAACCGCCTGTAGCTATAGTAATGATATTTTGTGGATTGATATTTTCTTGTTTTTGCATATCTTTTTTCATCTGATTTATAATGCCTTCTACTAATCCTTTATAGCCAAACATCATTCCGCTTTGGATGCACATTGTGGTATTAATGCCCAAACTTGTTGTTGGAATTTCTAATGGAACTGACTGAAGTTGTGCAGTATTGCTAAACAGCGATTTAAAAGCTGTACCAATGCCTGGAGCTATGGTAATGCCTAAAATATTAGCTTTGTCGCCAACAGCAACAAAAGATAGAGCTGTTCCAAAATCTACAACAATACAAGCTTGTTTATAGGTTTCCCAGGCTTGTACTGCATCGCAAAGCAAATCTGTACCTATTTCATACACTGCTGTCGGTGGTATGCTTACAGGCAGTTTGTGATAAATATCTGGATTTATTATAAGCGGTTCTTTGTTTAACAAGCGTTTTGTTACAATCTCAAAAGCTCCTATAAGTTGTGGCACTACAGAACTTATTACAGCGTTGTTTATACGTTTAATATCCAAATTATAATCTTTAAATAGAACATTTATAAGTGCAAAATATTCGTCCCCAGTGCGACTTCTATCACTGCTGATACGCCATTGCTGCACTAACTTGTCTGATTCAAATACTGCAACTTTAATATTTGTGTTGCCAATGTCAAATGCTAATAACATATTTTATTGTTTATTTTTATTTCAAAAGTAATAAATTGTTTTGAATTTAGATTGTTATAAAAGAGAAGAATTGTAAATTATATTTGCTTTCACTCGGTATTGCAATATGTTGAGTGGTTGTTCGGAATTTCCGAACAACCAGTTTAGTCTTGTTATTTTTCGCTTTGTTTTATGTTTTTGTTGTTTTTCAGGCTATTATCATTTGATATAATGCCTTGTTTAGCATTTAAAGGAGAGATTACTTTTTTACCTGTTTTTGACTCCAATTCAATTCTTGCGTTGTAGGCTATTTCTCCTCCTTGACGTGCTACATCGCCGTGCTCTTCAATAGTTTCAGGGTTTGTAGTTTCAGAAATTCGTGTAGTGGACAATTCTGCTAACATATTTAATACTAACTCTGTATTGGTCATGTTGTCTCTTAAATTTTCTTTTTTTAAACCTTTAAACTTTTTATATTCTTTAGCTGTTTTTCCTGCCCAGGTTTTGTAGATGATATCAGTAAGAGAAGCAAATTGAACACCTTCTTGTAATCCACGCTTTTTCCATTCATCTGTAAGTTCTTTACGTATTTCAATACTTTTTAAACGTTGGTTGATCCAGTTGTCGGAATAGCCAAGACGTTTATAATCTGTCATTGCTTGTTCTATTGATAGTTCTGGATCTTGCATTTGATCTAAACGCTCACGTGCTACTTGTGCAATCCACAATTTGAATGGTTCTGCTTTTGGAGAGGGTATAGATTGAATCAAGCGGAAAAGTTGCTCTGTATCAGCTACATCAGTTAAATACATCTTGTTGTCAGACGACCGCATTTTCAGTTGACTACAATTTGTAGCCAACTCGCTGCCTTCCTTTTTTAATCGAGTTTTTAGAACACTCCAATATTTTCTTGGATTTACACTATCCGTTAATATTGCAATAGTATCTACTATTGAAAAATACCATTTTTCTTGTTCTTCGTCCCAAACAGTACGGACTTTTTTTTCTTCAAATAATTGTATGGATTGCTTTTGTGTCATGTTGTTTATTTTTTTTTTGATCTTAATTATTATAGTACACCTTATTTCATTTTCGTTAAAATGCTAAGTTACGTTTTTTTTGCCTTTATTCCTATAAAAGATAAAATTTTTATTTGGAAAATATATTGTAGGATAATTAGCGAAAGTAAAATAAAAAAAATCTTATTTTACTTTCAGACGTAAAAGTAAAATATAAAAATGTTCTTTTGTTTATTTATACGATTTAATAACATTTTTAAATAAAAATGTCAATATACTGTTTAAAAACAAATATTCGATTTCTGGTTTGGCCTGTCATTTCTGTAAGATATTCATCTTCTTGCATTTTTTTTACTAAATCATTTGCCGCTTTGTAGGATAAATTACATGTTTTAGTAACATCGTCGATTGTTATAAAAGGATTTTTAAATAAATCGTGTAATAGCATAAGAGCTACATTACTTCTTCTTCCGTAAGAAAGACGTATATTTTCTTCAATATTTGTCTTTAAACTAATGATTTTAGATAAAGTGTCAACGGCAAGAGTTGCGGTTTGTTCAACACCTATAAGAAAATATTTAATCCACTGCAACATATCGTTTTTTATTCTTGTATTATGTAGATTGTCGTAATATAATTCTCTGTTTTTTTCAAAATAGTTTGAAATATACAATAATGGTTTGTCTAAAATCTTTTGTTCAACAAGGAAAAGTGTTATAAGCAATCTTCCTATTCTTCCGTTACCATCAAGGAAAGGGTGAATAGTTTCGAATTGATAATGAGCTATAGCTATTTTTATCAAAGCAGGAACCTCTATATTGTCATTATTAAGAAATTTTTCCAAATCTCCCATCAAGTCATCTATAAGTGTGAAGTGTGGTGGAATATATTTCGCATCAGCTATTGATTTACCTCCTATCCAATTTTGGCTTGAACGGTAAATACCTGGCAATTTATGTTCTCCTCTCACACTATCTAACAGTAACTTATGAGTAGCTTTAATAAGTCGAGATGAAATAGGTAGTTTTTCTAAATTAAGTATTGCATTATCAATGGCATTAATATAATTATTTACTTCTTTCCAATCATTTCGTCTTTCAGGACTAATTTCATTTTCTGGTAATAAAGCTTCGTCAATCTTTGTTTGTGTACCCTCTATTCTGCTTGATACAACAGCCTCTTTAGTAACATGCAATTTTATAAACAAGTCGATATTTGGCACTAATCGTGAAAAAGAGTTTAATTCTCCTAGTTTAATAGAAGCTTTCTCCAAAAGATAATTTATTGTTGGTGTGGTCCAACTCCATTTGACATTTATCTTATTTGGTACAAAGTATTTATATTCTATACCTTGTTCGTAATGACCAGCTTGAAAATTTTCTACAATTATCATAATTATTTAATGTTATTTAAGAAAAAATCTTATTTTACTTTCAGGCGTAAAAGTAAAATATAAAATTCTTATTTTACTTTAAAGCACAAAAGTAAAATAAAAAAACCATTATTTTACTTTCTTTTCAATTTTTTTGCCTTTAATTCTTGTGAAAGAAAATTTTTTTATTCATACATAAGTAAAAAAAGATATATTTGTAGTCTGAAATTATATAGTGAAGAGTTTTAAAGAAATATCAAAAAATATTAAGTTAGACCTTGAAAATTTTGAGGTTTTATTGAATGAGCTTTTTATTGATGAAGATGAGAGCTTAAAGGAATTTTTTGATTTTATTTTTAAAATTAAAGGAAAAAGAGTTAGACCAGCTTTGGTTTATTTGTTTGCAAGAATGTTTGGCGAAACTAATTCTACTACTAATGTCGGTGCATTGTTGGTAGAATTGATACATACAGCTACTTTACTTCACGATGATGTTATTGATGAGGCGGTTTTACGTAGAGGTGTTGAAAGTGTAAATAAAAAATGGGATAATAAAACTGCTATTTTACTTGGCGATTATCTTTTGGCAAAATCAATGCAAGTAACAACTAAACATCAAGAATATAAATTATTTGATATTATTACTCCATCTGTTTTAGCACTGAGTTTAGGCGAATTAGAACAACAGATTTCTAGTTTTAAAAATTTTGAAATTATTGAAGAAAAATATTTTAAAATAATTAAAAATAAAACTGCCTCATTACTCTCTGCTTGTTGTAAGGCAGGAGCTTATTCCACTGTGAAAGATGAAATAATGTTGGAAAAAGCTCATGAATTTGGTGAAAATTTAGGTATAATTTTTCAAATTAAAGATGATATTCTTGATTATGTTGGAAACGAAAAAACAGGCAAGGAAAAAGGAATTGATATTAAAGAAGGTAAAATTACTCTACCATTAATTCGAGCTTTTCAAAATATGTCTGAAACAGATAGAGTTAAACTGAAAAGTCTGTGGAATAAGAGTTTTGAGGATTCTGAATTGAGAGAAGATATTATAAATATAACTATTAAAAATGATGGAATAAAGTCTGCAGAGCAAGATATGCAGATTTATAGAAATAGAGCATTAAATATATTAAAAGAATTCCCTAAATGCTCTGCAAGAGACGCTTTAGAAGAATTAATAGACTATGTGATTGAGAGAGATAAATAATTTTAGAAATATCCTTCAAAATCAGTTTTTTTGTCAAAACTTAAAATATCTTTTAATAAATTATTCGCTAATCTTGTAGCACCTATTCTAAATAATTTATTATTTAACCATTCTTCTCCAAGTACTTCTTTTACAATTAGATAGTATAAAATTGCTTCTTCAGCAACTGCAATACCTCCGCTAGGTTTTATTCCTACTTTTCTACCAGTTTTTAAGTAATATGTTTTTATTGCCGAACACATTGTGTAAACAGCTTCGGGTGTTGCTGATACTGATGTTTTTCCTGTTGATGTTTTTATAAAATCAGCCCCTGCTTCCATAGATAATAGAGAAGCTAAATATATATTTTCTATTGTTTTAAGTTCGCCAGTTTCTAAAATCACTTTTAGGTGTGCTTCTTTAATTGCAGATTTTATAATTTTAACTTCGTATGCAGTTTTTTCTAAGTCTTTTTCTAAAAAGCTACCCAAAGATAAAACTATATCAATTTCGTTTGCTCCTTTTTGAACTGTTAGGTCGCATTCAGCAGCTTTTACCGATAAAAATGTTTGTGATGCTGGAAAACCTGCTCCTACTGCTGTTATTTTTACAGATTTATCTGTTAAATTTTCTTTTACAACAGGAACTAAAGCTGGATAAACACAAATTGCGGCAACATTTTTATATTTAGGAAATTCTTTTGAAAAATTATTTACCTTTTCTGTCATAGACTTAATTTTGCCGATAGTATCTGTTCCATTTAAACTTGTTAAATCTATTAAATTTAAAATGTCAATCAAAATATCTTTTCTTTTATAATCTTGAACTTTAGATTTAATTTCAGCAACTTTCGTGTTTACAAGTTTTTCTGAAGGTGTTTCTTTGATGTAAGGATTTTCCATATTATTTTAATTTTAAATTTTTGTTTAGCTTTATCTTTTGCAAATATAATAATTTCTATTTAATTATTTATTTTTAGTGTCTATAATGATTGTAACAGGACCATCATTTATAAGTTCAATCTTCATATCGGCACCGAAAATGCCTGATTTTACTGGTTTTTTCAATTCAAGTTCAGTATTTTTTATAAATTCTTCATAAAGTGGAATTGCTGTTTCGTGTTTTGCTGCTTCGATATAAGATGGGCGATTTCCTTTTTTTGTTTTAGCGTGCAATGTAAACTGGCTTACAATTAAAATTTCTCCATCAACGTCTAAGCAACTTAGATTCATAACTCCATTTTCGTCATTAAAAATTCTTAAATTTACAATCTTTTGACTAAGCCATTTGCCGTCTTCACTCGTGTCATCGTGAGTAATTCCTAACAAGATTAATAAACCTTCATTAATTTCTGAATGAATTTTTGAATCAATTTTCACATTTGCTTTTGACACTCTTTGAATTACTGCTATCATTTTATTTGTTTTAAACTATTGATAATTAGAATGTTATGCTTTGTTCCACGTGGAACAATTAGACAAAAAGTTCTGTAAATTCAAATTTTTTCACATCGAATAGTCCCTTATCTCCTATTTTTAGTTTTGGTATTACCAATAAAGCCATAAACGATAAGGTCATAAATGGAGCTGTTAATACAGAGCCATTTGATTTTATTATTTTATTAAGAGTTTCATATTTTTGTGCTACGTTTTCCGCATTGTCTTGAGTCATTAGTCCTGCAAACTCTAAGTTTAAAGTGTAATAGTCTTTATTTTTGACATAGGTTAAACCACCTTTGTTTTCTATAATTTCGTTAATTGCATTACAAATATCTTGGTCTGTGTTTCCTATGGCTATTATATTATGGCTATCGTGTGCTACAGAAGTGGCTATTGCACCATCACGTAAACCAAAACCTTTGATAAAACCAATTTGTGGTTTTGAATTTTCTTGATATCTATTATAAACAACTATTTTTAAAATATCTTTTCCAATATCTGAAACTAAATTATTGTTTTCAACTTTTGGCTTACATATAATTTGGTTAGTGATTAATTCATTATCTATTACTTCAATTACTTTTATTTCTCTGTTAGATTTTTCAACTCTAAGATTTTCTACCGAAATTAGTTTTGCATTGAATTTATTAATAGGTTTAATTTTTTTAGTTTTAAATAAAATTCTATTATTTGAGTAAACAGTTTGACCATTAATAATTGTTTCTAAAATATTAAAATCTTTTAGGTTGTCGATTATAATAAAATCTGCAAAATCATTTTTACGTAAAAGTCCAACTGGTAATTTATAATGCAAAACTGGATTAACAGAAGCTGAAATTAGTAGGTCGAAAATGTCAATATTTTGTTTTATTCCCATTTTCAATATTTTGTTTATATGCCCATATTTAATTAGGTCGTCAGGGTGTGAGTCGTCTGTGCAAAGCATGACCATAGTGTTGAATTTGGAAATAATTGGAAAAAGTTCATTAAAATTTTTGGCAGCAGAGCCTTCACGAATTAAAATTTTCATTCCAAGTTTTATTTTTTCTATTGCTTCATCAATAGTAAAACATTCGTGGTCGGTGCTAATTCCTGCTTTAACATATTTTTCTAAATTTTCTCCAGAAATGCCTGGTATATGACCGTCAATTATTGCATTATGTTTTTTTGCAACTTCTAATTTTTTTAGAACATTTTCATCACCATATATTACTCCTGGGTAATTCATCATTTCACCAAGACTTAGAAGTTTATATTTAGTAAAAAGTTCGTCAATATCTTCATGGTTTAATTTTGCTCCAGAAGTTTCAAAATCTGTAGCAGGTACACATGATGGTACAGAGTAAAAAACTTTAAGAGGAGTATTTTTTGAATTTTCTATCATAAACTCCACACCTTTTTTACCTAAAACGTTTGCAATTTCATGTGGGTCTGAAACTAACGCTACTGTACCATTCTTAACTGCTAATTTTGCAAACTCTTGCGGAATTAACATAGAACTTTCTATATGTACATGTGCATCTATTAAACCAGGAAGAATGTGAAAATTACTATTATTGTCTTTTTCTTTAATGTCAATAATTTTGTCTTTTTCTACTATTACTTCTCCTTTAAAAATTTTTCTGTTGAATAAATCAACAATATTCCCTTCATATTTCTTCATAATTAAATATTTTAATTTCAAGTTTTACTTTAATTGTTCCACGTGGAACATTTTTTATCTACCCATAAAAACTAACAAAACACTAATGTCTGAAGGTGAAACTCCCGAAATTCTTGATGCTTGTCCTATGGTTTTGGGTTTAATTTTCGTTAACTTTTGTCTTGCCTCAGTAGAAAGAGATTTTAAATCTTCATAATTAATTTTATCAGGTATAATTATGTTTTCTAATCTTTTTAATTTGTCTGCCAATAATTTTTCTCTTTCTATGTAACCAGAATATTTTACTAAAATTTCTGCTGAGTCAATATATTCTTGAGATCTTTCTCCATAAGAATCTAATAGTTTTTGTAATTTAGGAAAAATATGGATAATATCATTTGTTTTTATTTGAGGTCGAGTCAAAACAGAATTTAGTTTTATTGCTTGTTTTAATTCCGAAGCACCACGTTCTTTTAAAATTGGATTTAGCTTTTCGGGCTTACAACTTTGTTTTGCATAGAATGATAGAAGCTCGTCTCGTTTGTGAACTTTGTTCAGCATTGTTTCAAATCTTTCGTCAGTGGCTAATCCAAGTCTATGCGATAATTCTGTAAGCCTAATGTCAGCATTATCTTGGCGTAATAAAATTCTAAATTCTGCACGAGAAGTAAACATTCTATAAGGTTCGTCCACTCCTTTTGTAACTAAGTCATCAATTAAAACTCCTATATAAGCTTGGTCGCGGTTTAAAGTAAATTCAGGTTTTTCATTAATTTTCAAATGAGCATTTATCGCAGCTATCATGCCTTGAGCACCAGCCTCTTCATAACCTGTAGTTCCATTTATTTGTCCGGCAAAATATAAATTTTCAATATTTTTAGTTTCTAAAGTATTGTAAAGTTGGGTAGGGTGGAAAAAATCGTACTCAATAGCATAACCAGGTCTAAAAACTTTTACATTTTCAAATCCTTTAACTTTACGCAAGGATTGAATTTGTACTTCCCAAGGCAAAGACGATGAAAAGCCATTCAAATAATATTCTATTGTCGTCTCTCCTTCTGGTTCTAAAAATAATTGATGTTTATTTTTATCAGGAAAAGTTACAAGTTTGGTTTCTATACTTGGGCAATATCTTGGTCCAATACTTTGTATGGTTCCATCATAAAGTGGTGAGTCGTCCAAACCCAAACGTATAGAATCGTGAACTTCTTCATCTGTATATCCAACGAAACATGGACGTTGTTTCAAAAAAGTTTGATTGTAATTATGTAAATATGAAAAAGGAATTATTTGTTCGTCTCCGTTTTGGGCTTGTAGTTTTGAAAAATCAACAGTTCTTCCATCTATTCTCATAGGTGTTCCTGTTTTCATTCTGTCGGCAGTAAATCCCATTGAAGTTAAACATTCCGTAATTCCATAAGAAGCAGGTTCGGAAATTCTACCTCCTTTTAGTTGAGTGTGTCCAATATGCATTAAGCCATTTAAAAAAGTTCCTACTGTAAGAATAACAGATTTTGCATAAAAAGTTATTTTCATCTCTGTTTTTACACCAACAACTTTATAATTCTCAACCAAAATTTCGTTTACAGAATCTTGCCAAAAATCAATGTTTTCAATTTTTTCTAATGTATTTCTCCATTCTGTACTAAAAACTATTCTATCACATTGAGCACGTGGACTCCACATTGCTGGACCTTTCGACATATTCAACATTCTATACTGAATCATTGATTTATCGGTTATAATTCCAGAATATCCGCCCAAAGCATCGAGTTCTTTAACTATTTGACCTTTTGCAACACCTCCCATTGCTGGATTGCATGACATTTGAGCAATTTTGTTCATATCGATAGTGATAAGAAGAACTTTGCTCCCAAGATTCGCCGCTGCTGCTGCTGCTTCACAGCCTGCATGTCCAGCTCCTACAACAATCACATCATATTTAAAAGTCATTTGTAAAAATTTTTACAAAATTAATCAAAATTTTATTGCTACAACTAAAACATCATCGGTTTGTTCAGTTTCGCCTTTCCATTTTAAAAATTCATTTTTTAGAATTTCTGTATTATCAAGTTTTGAATTTGACCAAATTTTTAATATCTCTCTAAATTTTTGATATTTTAATTTACCTTTATCATCATCTCCAAATTGATCTGGATAACCATCACTTGATATGAAAATTATATCGTTTTCATTGTAACTTAACTTATTTAAACAAAAGCTTTTATTCTCTTCTCGACCAATAATAATATTATCAGTTTTAAATTCAAAAATTTCTTTTTTTAAATTGTCAAATTTCCATAACTTTTGCTTAGACCCAGAGTAAAGTATTGAATCTTTAGTTTTTTGAATTATTGTAATACTCAAAGATTCTCCTTTTAAATATTCACTTTTACTGATTTGAGTTAAAAATCTGTTGTTAAGTTGATTAAGTATTTCGTTAATTTCTAATTTTTGGTTTAATATTTGGTCTATTGTATTGATAGAAAAAATAGAAAGTAAAGCTCCCGAACTTCCGTGTCCTGTGCAGTCGCCTAAAATAAAAATTTCACTATCAAAATAATTTCTATAAATAAAAAAATCTCCGCCAACTTCGTCTTTTGGTAAATCTAAGATTAATACATTGTTAGGTAGTGCTTTATTTGCAATTAAACTCAGTTGAATTTGTTTTGAATATTTTAAATTTTGCTTTATTTCTTGGTTTTTAGTTTGTAATAAAGTGTTTAGATTATTAAGCTTTTTATTTAGTAATTTAGATTTAATGAAATAGTTGATTAACAATATAAATAAAGTACTTATTAAAAGTATAACTATAACTAAAAAATTATTTATTTTTTTCTTATTTTCTAATTCTTTGTTTTTTATTAAATTTTCAACTTCTAATTTATCTAATTCATATTTAGTTTTATATTCTCCAATAGACTGGCTTAAATTATCTGTGTACATACTGTCTTTCAATTGAATATACTTAGTTTGGTAATCAATTGCTTTGGTATAATTTTTTTGTTCGTTGTATAGATAAAATATTTTTTCGTAAAGATTTAGCCTTGCTTTTTTGTCGTCAGATGTGTTCAGAATATTTTCAGAAATTTGTGCATATTTTTCAGCTTGCGCATAATTTTTAAGTTTAATCTCCGTAGCACAAAGATTTGTGTAAAGTTGATTTCTTATTGAGGATTTGCTATCACCTGATAATTCAATAGCTTCGAGTAAGGTTGATCTTGCTTCTTCAAAATTTTCTAAAGCCATGTTTGCTACAGCAATATTATTTAGTGTTACAATGATATGCGAATTTGCATCAGTTTTGGATTCTTTAAATAGTTTTAAAGTTTGCTTATAATAATGTAGAGCTTTAGAAAAGTTACTTTGACCTAAATAAATATTTGCTATATTATTTAAACACATTGCTTGATTTATACAATTATTTTGTTTTTCAGCCTGTTTTAATGCTTTATTGTAATACTCAATAGCCAAATATGTTTCATTTAGATATTTATAAATTATACCTAAGTCTAAATATATAGAGTGAAGCAAATCTGGATCGTTTATTTGCTTACTAAGTTCTAATGCCGTATTAAGACTTTCTAAACTATTCTCCCAATTTCCATTTTCTTTAGAGATTTCTGCAATCAAAATTAAGGCTTCTATCATTTTTGAATTATCATTCTCTTTTTCAGCTAATTTTAAAGCTTGATTAGCATAATAAAAACCTTTGTTTCCAATAGAATCTTTGTATTGTTCTGCTAATTCAAAATAATATTCAAAATTATTCTTATTGTTTGAAGATAAGTTTGTTTGGCAGTATGAATTGAAGTTAAAGTTTAATGTAAATAAAAATATAGCACAAAATATTTTAATTGCACTTGCTAGATTTTGTTTAATAGACAAGTTGCTTTTCGATAACTTGGTTTTTGGAATATTAATTTCCTTTTTTATCATTTCTTTAATTTACATTAATTTTCTATATCTAATTCTCTTAGGTCCTTCGTCTCCAAGTCTATTCTTTTTATTTTCTTCATATTCAGAATACGAGCCTTCAAAGAAAACCACTTGAGAATCTCCTTCAAAAGCAATTATATGAGTTGCAATTCTATCTAAAAACCATCTGTCGTGAGTGATAATTACTGCGCAGCCGGCAAAGTTTTCCAAACCTTCTTCTAAAGCTCGTAAGGTGTTGACATCAATATCGTTAGTAGGTTCGTCTAAAAGTAAAACATTAGATTCTGATTTTAATGTTAACGCTAAATGCAATCTATTTCTTTCTCCTCCAGATAAAACTTTACATTTTTTTTCTTGGTCGGCACCACTAAAATTAAATCTTGCTACATAAGCACGAGCATTTATTTGTCTTCCACCAACACTTATAAATTCTGAATCGCCCGAAATTACTTGATAAACAGATTTTTCAGGATCTATTTCTGTGTGGGTTTGGTCAACATAGCCAATTTTTACTGTTTCTCCAATTTCAAAATGTCCAGAATCGGGTTTTACTTGATCCATAATCATTCGAAAAAGAGTTGTTTTTCCTGCTCCGTTTGGTCCAATAATTCCAACTATTCCTGCAGGTGGAAGCGAGAAGCTAAAATTTTCAAATAACAGCTTGTCATCAAATGCTTTAGTAATGTTGTTTGCAACAATTACTTTATCTCCTAATCTTGGACCGTTGGGAATGAAAATTTCGAGTTTTTCTTCTTTTTGTTTAGTGTCTTCGTTCAACATTCTATCATAAGCCGAAAGACGAGCTTTAGATTTTGCATGTCTTGCTTTAGGACTCATTCTCACCCATTCTAATTCTCTTTCAAGGGTTTTGCGGCGTTTCGACTCTTGTTTTTCTTCCATAGCTAAGCGAGTAGTTTTTTGCTCTAACCACGAAGAATAATTACCTTTCCATGGAATTCCTTCTCCCCTATCCAATTCTAAAATCCAACCAGCAACATTATCTAAGAAATATCTATCGTGAGTAACTGCAATTACTGTTCCTTTGTATTGTTGTAAATGTTGCTCTAACCAATGTACAGATTCTGCATCTAAATGGTTTGTGGGTTCGTCTAAAAGTAAAATATCAGGTTCGCGAAGCAAAAGTCTGCAAAGCGCTACTCGTCTGCGTTCCCCACCCGACAAATGTGCAACAATTTCGTTTTCATCAGGACAGCGTAAAGCATCCATAGCTCTTTCCAATTTGCTATCTAAGTTCCAAGCATCGTGTTGGTCAAGCAACTCTGTTAATTCGCCTTGTCTTTCAATTAATTTATTCATTTCATCGTCAGACATTGGCTCAGCAAATTTTTCATTTACTTCTTCGTATTCTTTTAACAAAGAAACAATTTCGTGTACGCCTTCTTCAACAATTTCTTTTACAGTTTTATTATTGTCAAGCACTGGTTCTTGCTCTAAATAACCAACAGTATATCCGGGCGAAAAAACTACTTCGCCTTCATACGCCTTGTCAACGCCGGCAATAATTTTCAAAAGTGTTGATTTTCCAGAACCATTTAAACCAATAATTCCAATTTTAGCACCATAAAAAAATGATAAATAAATATCTTTTAAAATTTGTCTTTGTGGTGGAACTTTTTTCCCCACTTTTACCATAGAAAAAATTATTTTTTCGTCGCTCATCTGTCAAAAAAATTAAATTTGTTGAAAAGCAAACTTAATAAAAAATTTCTAAAGGAATAAAAAATAGTTTTGGATTATTTATATTTAGATAAAAGTTTTATCTTATCTTCTAACTGTTTCAAGCTTTAGCTTGTCTTTAATCATATCTATAATTTTGTATGTTTTTAAAATTTTGTCAACATCGGCTTCAGGTTCTTTGTTGTAAACTATAGATTTTGCAAAAGAAGAAAATTCGTCAAAATAGGAATTGTTAGGTTTTATATTAATTTTTTCAACAATTAAATCTCCAATGTTTTCTTGGAACAAGTTTACAGAAGATTTTGGATCTCGTTTTTTTAGCAAATTAGCATTATTATTGTATAAATCTAATTGAACATAATTTTTATCGCAATAAAAACTTATTTCATGAGAATTTTCGGCTGCAATTCTTGAAGCAGTTAAATCTGCAACACTTCCATTCATAAATTCCAATCTAACATTAATAATGTCGGGATCACTGTAATTCAAACTTGTTGCACTTGTTTTTATGTTTTTAATATTTGATGAAATGAGACTTATAACTATATCAATGTCTGGTATCAGCAAATCCATTAAAACAGAGTGAGAATCAATATCAAAATTAAAACGTTTGAAATTTTTAGATTGAATAAATTTAGGTTTTTTAATAAATGGTTTTGCTGATAAAAATGTATTGTTAAATCTATGATGCAAACCAGCTTGAACCTTAACATTTGCTTCGTCAATAATATTATTTAACTTATTAAAATCTTCTGTGTAACATTTGCTACTTGGTTCAAAATAAACGTGTTTAGAATTTTTTACAAGTTTTTCTAAATAAAAAGAATCTGTTAAAGGCGATAATGCTATAACAGCATCAACATCATTTAAAAGCGACTCAACTTGTGTATATGACTTAATTTTAGATTTTTCTTTAAATTCTTTTGTATGCAAGTCGGGACTATAAAAACCAACTAAAGACAATTCAGGAATATCTAAAACATTATCTAAAATTTTGTCATTCTCATAAATGTCTCCGCATATACCTGTTCTTACCATTGTATTAATTTTGATGTAAAAATATAAATATATGTTTTGCAAATTACAGCTAAGCAGATAGACTTTTCAACTGATATATGTTAAAATTAGGAATTTTTCAATTTTTTTGTGTGATATTTGATTTTTAATAGGTTTAAAAGAGTGTTTTAACTGCTTGATTATAAGATGAATAAAATATTTTTAAAAATATTTTGTTGAATAGATATTATTTTATAATTTTGCAAGCCAAATAAATGGTCTAGTAGCTCAGCTGGATAGAGCAACGGCCTTCTAAGCCGTAGGTCTCAGGTTCGAATCCTGACTAGATCACAAAAAATCTATTGCAAACAGCAGTAGATTTTTTTTATGTTTTTAAAGTTTTTGTTAATTTTGACAAAAATTTGAGTATGAAAAACGCAATAATTATAATTAGCTTAGTTTTTATAACACTTTTGGCTTCGTCTTGTTCAAACAAAGAAAGCGAAGTTGTTGTAAATGGAAAAATTATAACACCATCTGAAAATGATTATCAGGGTGAAAAATTAGTTGTTACAAATAAAATCATGTATGATGTGCAAATTCGCAATGATTTGATTGGTGATAGAAGTATAAATAATCCCGATTGGTTTTGGGAAAATTTACCAAGTCCCCAAGATGACGAATTTCTAAAGGATTTTCTTAATGATGCCATTGTAGGAAAATTAAAAACTTATTATTATGACCTTAATGGTGATTATAGCAGTTTTGAAGAAATTCCAGAAGCCGAACGTGCAAAATATATGGAAAAATGTTTGAATTATGAGTTTGAAATAGTTGATACAACAGTGTTGCCAAACGATGTTACTAAAATGAAAATTCAGCTAGATCACACTAATATTGTAAAACTTAGATTTTTAGAAGAATGGTATATAGCAGAAGGCGTTTTTAAGAAAAGAGTAATTGCTGTTGCTCCTTATTTTTCATTTTTACGTCCTGATAATGAGCTTATTACTTTTGTATTTTTCTGGGTTCTTGTTGATGGCAAATAATTTTTATGTATAATACAGAATTAATTTACACTAAGGAAACAATAGAATTTGCGGCAGTTGCAAAGGAATTTCTATCTTTTTTAGAATCTTCGCAAGCAAGTTCTAAAGATGAGTTTATTGATACTTCGTTAAAAATTCTTCCTTTGTTATATTTAAAAGCTTTGCAATTACCAAAAGTTGAAGATTTTGATGATGATTTTTCTGAAAAATTTGTTGACGAAGCTACTTGGTCTTATATTCAACAAGTTGCTGCTGCAAAATTAGGCGAAGACGACCAATATGTTCAAGTTCAAGATGCAACAGTTATGAATAGTTTAGACTCTTTAAATGTCGGATTATCAGAACTTTATGCAGATTTATATCAAGACATAGGAGATTTTATTGGAGCTTTTAGGCTTGGAATTGATGAAACTATGCTTGCTGCTTTGTTTTATTGTCAAGAAAATTTTAAAACATATTGGGGAATTAGAAACTTGATATTACTGAAAAATTTACACGAAATTAAATTTAAAACCGAAGACGACATTGATTTATAGACCAAACATTAGTAACGAAGAAATTCAGCATTTACCTTTGTTTTCTTTCGAGGGCGAAGTTGTTGTTGTTGACAATATTGAAACTTACAATAAAATTAAAGACGAACTTTTTTTAGAAAATATTTGGGGATTTGACACGGAAACCAAGCCTTGTTTTAAAAAAGGAATGGCAAACAAAACGCCAGTTTCTTTATTGCAGTTGAGCAGTGCTGAAAAAACCTATCTTTTTCGTTTAAATAAATTAGAATTACAAAAAGAGCTTATAAATATTTTATCATCGCCAAAATACTTAAAAGTTGGTGTGTCTATAAGCGATGATTTAAAGGCATTGAAAAAGTTGAAAAACTTTAAGCCACAAGCATTTTTCGAGTTACAGAACTATGTAAAAGAGTTTGGAATAGAGGAGATGAGTTTAAAAAAATTAGCAGCAATAGTTTTAAATGTTAGGGTATCGAAAGCACAACAACTTAGTAATTGGGCAGCCGAAGAATTAACCGAAAAACAAATAAAATATGCAGCTACAGACTCGTGGATTTGTAGAAAAATTTATTTACACTTAAAATATTCGCAAAATGATTGAACACGAAATGAAGTATAGGGTTCTATATGCAGATACAGATGCAATGGGAGTGATGTATTATGCAAATTATTTAAGAATTTACGAAGCAGCCAGAGGAGAATATATGCGAAAGCTTGGTTTTTCGTTTTCTGAAGCCGAAGCAAAAGGAATTGTTTGTCCTGCGATAAATGTAAATCTTGAATATCATAGATTTGCACAATTTGATGAAGAAGTTACAGTTAAAACTTGCGTAAAAGAAATACCAAGAGTAAAATTAGTATTTCATCAAAATATGTATGATAAAGACAACAATTTATTAAACTCAGCTATTATAACCTTAGGTTTTGTAAATACCGAAAAATTTAAAGCCGTTCGCTGCCCAGAGTGGATTTTGA
>DAONZU010000036.1:0-21138 GCA_035406965.1 Bacteroidales bacterium | reverse complement strand
CCGTTACCTGCAAGTGTAAAACACCAGTTCCGACACAAAAAACATTGCAAAAAAAATAAATATGGGGAAATATATTTTAATTGGGTTTTTTATGCTATGTGCAAATATCAATATTTCAATTGCACAAATAGTAGATTTATCATCGGTAGATGAATTCTTTAAAATAACAACTTCTTTAAAAGAAGGGAAAACAGTTTCAGTAGAACAATGGAAAGAATTTGACAGTTCAAGTGGCTATAAGGAATTTACAGAAAGACAAAGCGGAACTTTAATAAACACTATTAAATCTTCTATAAATATTGCTTTTGGTAACGGAACAATAGCCGAGAAAGATAGTATATTGAATATTACACAAGATGAAATGAACAGAAATACTACGATGTTGTTAAAAAAACTTATCTTGACAAATTATATCGACGTTAATAATAATTATGATTCAATTAAATCATTCAGAGAAAATTACGACTTTAACGCATTATTCGAAAAATCGAAACAGAGATTAAGTTCTTTTCTAGGGAAACCAATAGAATCAAATTTTGAATTTAAACCTGTTTATTTTCTTTTTATTATTGCTGATGGGAAAAATAAAGAAGATGGAATATATGTTGACTTTAACTTTCTTTATAAAATAACTGAAGAACAGAGAATAAACTTTCTTGCTCATGAATTTTTCCATAATTACAGAGAAAAATATGAATATCATAATTCTAACTTTAACAATTATCTAATCTATGGCATTAATATTATACAGAATGAAGGCATTGCAGACTTGATTGATAAAACTGAAGGGTATAAAACGTATTTTACTAATGCTGGCGAATCTCCTGAAATGATCGAAACATGGGTAAATTACTATAATCAGGCTGAAAAAGATTTAGAAGAACTTCACAATTTGATTATTAAATATTCTAAGAACGAAATATCCGAAAATGAAATGGAAGTGGAAATTCAGGAAATTATAAAATTTAATGGACATCCTATTGGGTTTTTTATGGCGAACCATATTGTAAATGCAGGTTATAAAAATGAAATGCTTAACACTTTCTATAATCCTTTTGAATTTTATAGTCTTTACAATAAAGCAGCAAAAGAGCAGAATTTGTTTGAGTTGAGTAATGAATTTATGAATTACTTAGAAAATTTAACAAAACAATAGACGCTCAAAACTGATATTAATACTAACAAAACACCAGCAGGTAACAACACCTATGTGTAATGCGGAAAACGAGACTAAACGTTCATGAGTCGCGTTTCCGAACACCGAGGCTGTCTCATAACGAGGTAGCCTTTTTTTTATATTATGCGGCAAATTGAAATTTTTCTCTATCAATTTTCTCAACTTTTTCAAAATTGCTCACTGAGATGGTAAAAACAACGAAAAAACGTAAAAAAACGGCATTTTTTTGTAAAATAGGCGGATTTTCCCCTGTATATTTCATCTTTTTGTGCAGTTTGAGCACATTAAATGCAATAGCAAATATAGCAAAGTCCATCATTACTTTTTCGGGTTTTTCTTCGTCAAAATGTCTAAAACGATTATAGCCTTTATTTGATTTAATCTGTCCAAACACAGCTTCAGGTTCTATTGGGCGACGTTTACGATGCATAATGCCTTCTTCTGATGTGAGAAACTGACGTGCTCTTTTTTTAAGACGTTTCAGATTGTAATTTATTTCAATTGTTCGGTTTCCTTGTGCAGAGTGACATAAACATCTTAGCGGACAACCAGTGCAATTCTTTGCTTGGTAAAGAATTGGATGTGAAATATACCCACTTTCACTCTCACGAGTTGTGTCTCCTATCTTTTCCATATGTTGTCTCATCGGGCATACATAGTAGTCTTTTTCAGGATTGTAATATAAGTTATCTGCATGGAAAGCATTGTCTTTAAAAGCTTTTGTCTGTTCTTTGTGAAAATAATTGTATTTAACATATGGATCAATATTGTTTAATTCCATAAACATATAGTTCTCTTCGCTACCATAACCGGAATCTGCAACATTTTTTTTGGGATATTTACCGTATCTGTATTGAAAACCGTCTAAAAAAGGTATAAGAGTTAGTGTATCGCCAGGATTGGGGAAACAGCCATAATGCGTAAGAAATTGATTTTCAGTGGCTATCTGAATATTGTATGCTGGCTTAAGTTGACCGTTGCCCATGTGGTCTTCTTTCATACGCATAAAAGTTGCTTGTTTGTCAGTCTTAGAGTAACTGTTAGGTTTGCCCATGATTTGTAAATTATTTTCATATTCTTGCAATTTAGGAAGATGTTTATTTTCTAATGTTTTGATAGCTTTTTGTTCAGCTTTAGTAAGATTTTCACGATTTATAGCAGCTATGCGTTTTTTTAATTCTTCAGAGTTGATTGGAGTGGGAGGCTCGTCGTCAGGCAGGTTGTCATCGGCAATACCTTCTTCAACTAATTCCAATATCTTTTTAATTTTTTCTTCTAAGTTAGATTTATACCTTTCAACTGATTTACGCCATTTAAAAGTGTAGCGGTTAGCTCGAGATTCAATTTTTGTACCGTCTATATAAACCACTTCTAAACTCAGATACCCCATTTCAACAAGTAATTTAACTACTTGAGTAAAAATATCATGGATAGCATCTTTTAAATGAGATGAACGGAAGCGATTGATAGTATTATGATCAGGTGCTTGATTGCCTGAAAGCCACATGAAACTAAGGCGGTCATTTAGTGCATTTTCTATTTTACGGCACGAATAAATATTGTTTAAATAACTGAAAATAACTACTTTAAGCATCATGCGTGGATGATAAGCACTAGAACCACCACCTTTGTAAGTTTCTATTATTTTACTAATGTCAAGATTATCAACTATTTGACTAACTAAACGAGCAGGTGAATTAGCAGGAAGCTTTTCATCTAAACTTGGAGGGAAAAGTAGATTTTGTCCTTGACTATAATCTTTAAATACTGGTTTTGCCATATGTCTCTATTTTTGTTGCTAAGATACTAAAACTTAATGACATAGCAAAGAAAAAAGGTGAAAAAAAGAGGCTGTTTTTACTTTTGAGACAGCCTCTTAATCACATGTTGTCCTACGGACAAACCCTTGATAGTCTTATATTGTCCTTACGGACAATTATATATGTATATGCTGTTTAAAATGTTGCAGCACCTAAACACAATAAATTGCCTGATTATCATAGACTTAACGGGTACTGTAGAAAAAGTGCGGAAGACAGGAAATATTGTGTGATTAAATAATAAAAAATTCTAGTTAAAATAAATTACTCCAAAATTTTTATTGCTTTTTCATTTTCTGGATAAGTTGATGGAGTTCCTTTATAATCTTTAACTTTTCCTTTTATGCAAACTTTTTTGTTAAGTAAAAATTTTTCTGGTTCGTAAGAAAAGTTAGGAGTGTTTGATTTCCAGATTGTTGCAGTAAATACTTGGTTTGGAAAACTTTTATCTAAGTTTAAGAAAATATGTCCATTTCTAGATTTGTGTGTGCTAACAACAGTTCCACAAATATTAACTTCTTTTGGATATTCATTAAATTGCCTTGCGTTTACAGTGTTGTAAGAATTTTTAGGTAGGGTTTTAATATCTAAAGGAGTTTGGTCGTTTTTACTTCTGCCCGAACGCCATTTGCCAATATCTGACTCAGATTCTATTAATTTTTCATCTTGTTCAGAAAGTTTTGGATAAAAATTAATATTTGTGATATTTTCTATAGAATCAATTGTAACAACATAATACTCAATAGGATTGCCTAAGTTTTTTTGTGGTACTAAAAAAGCAATTCCTTTTTTATCTTCTAAGTCAACTGCAATTTTGTAGTGATATTCAGGAATAGAAATTTTGTTTTTGCTTCTTTCTTGTTTTTTTAAATCATCTTTAATTACTGGAGCTGTAACAATGTAAATATCTTTTGTTGGGTTGTTGTAGATGTATTGTCTTAAAAAATCTTCGATTTTTGCCCAAATTTCACGATTAAATTCTGGAAGTTGTGGTGTCATATTGGAATAATAGTATGATTCTGAAAGAGCTTTTTCTGACCATCTAAAATCGGCAGAAGGAGCTAAATGTCCTCTGTCGTATCCAAAACCGTCATAGATAGTATTTCCACTTTCATCTTTTTTTGTTAGAAAATAATCTTCTTCTTCGGCAGTTCCATTTTTTATTAAGCTGTCCACTCTAAAGTCATTGGTTCTAGAAACAACTCCATTTACAATTTCGCGTGAAATAATATGTGCTGTCCATTTAGCCATTTTGTGATTATCGTCATATACTAAACAAAAAGCCGAATGGCATATTAATTCTTCATCTTCTAATATTTCTGGCAAACCATTTTCTAACAAATCAGCTTTTAGAGCTTTTAATTTTAAGTCTTCTAAAAGATTAAGAACACTGTCTATTTCAGCATTAAGCTCAATTAAACGGAATTCTAAATTTAATATGTCTTGTTCATGATTTTGTGAGAAACTTGAAAAATATAAATTGAAAAAAAATAAGCAAATAATAATTTTTTTCATTAAGACATATTTTATTTAAAACTTAAAGCTCTATTCGTTGGTGTAAATAATAATATCATCAATCATAAAAGTAGCTTTTTGACCAGTTTCTGCTACATATCTAAATGCTAAATAATAATTGCCAGAATATGAACTAAGGTCGATTTCGCCAGACTCAAGCCAGCTTCCAAAACCACTTGTTGGTGCTGTTGCAAAACTTGCAGGAATTTTTGTCCAAGTTGCAGTTTCAATATTTGAACCGTCAAAATCATTGGAAATTACTAATTCTAATTTTGCTCCTATTAAATTACCTGCACGCGTGCGGAAAGACATTTTATTATTATTAAGTTGTTGTTCTGGTAGAATTAAATAAGTTTCTGCTGCTGTGCTATTTCCATCAATTTTTACATATTCAGCACCTTGTGTATTATTAAATCCCATCCATTTTAAAGAACCAACTTTAGCAATATTATACCAGCCAGCTAAATTTACTTCTGTACCATTTGTAATACCCGCAAAGTCTTCACTAAATATAATGTCAAAATCGCCAAAACGTCTTTTAGTAAAATTAACTTCATAAATCGAACGAAGCAATAATTGCCAAGTGTCATTATATTTGCCTACAATAGCAATTAAGTCGCCTCTGCCAGAAGGAATGTCCATTTTTGCAAAACTTGCATAGCCACTAGTTCTAACAACAATAGTTCTTCCTTGTTCGTCTTCTAATGTTTTATTTAGTGTAATTAAATTTTCCCCATCAGCAAATTTGGTATTCAAATCAGACTCAATGAACTGTACGTTTTCTATTTTAACAAGTTTTGCTAAAAATTGACCAGTAAGAATTTGGTCTATTGTTACGGTTTCAGGTTGTATGTTTTTTAGAGTTGCTAATTTCACAATATTATCAACAACTTTTACAGAGTCTATTTGCATCATTCCAGCATATTCGCTTAAAACCAAACCTTTTAATTTAATTCTAATTGAATCTCCAACATAAAGTCCGCCTGAAGACATTAAATGCAGGTTTATTCCTCTGCTAACATCTTGAACATAAGCAGATTTGTAAATATTTCCACTTTTATCGTCCATTGTTACAACAGCACAAACCGAGTAGTCGTCAACAAATTTGTAGTACTGTTTACCTTTAGCTAAAACACTATCATTATAAATTTGATAAATTTGGTCTAAAGTTAGCGTAGTGCCTTCAGTAATATCAATAGTAGGTGGTTCTTCGAAGTTGTCGTGAATACAAGATTCTAAACTCAAAGAAAACAAAGCAATAAATATTGCTAAAGCGATTTTTGATAATATTTTAAAATTTTTCATAATCTAAATTTTTAAGAACCACAACGTGGATTGTTTAAATTAACTTCTTTTGGGTCGCGGACTAATAACTGCCATGTTACAGTATTGGTATAACTGTTTACATATTTGGTAATTATTCCAATTATATCACCATTTCCTTTTGGTAGTTCTGTTCCTGCAAACTTTGCATAATCACTAGTTCTAATCACTAATGTTTTTCCATTACAATCTTGAACTGTGCGATTTTGTGCGGAACTACCTCCTAAATTTGCATAAGTTTTGCTTGTATCACCAGGAATAAACTCTACATTTTTTATTTTTACTAGTTGGCAATCCCAAGTGCCTTCATAAATTTGGTTAAGATTGTCAATTTCAACAGGTTCAATAAATTGTCCGTAACTTTGTACTACCATAGATTTGCGAAAATCAAGAACCTTGGCAAAAATTATTTCCATTTTACCATTATAGTTTTTTATACTACTTCCATTAAGATTAATTCTTACATATTGCCCAACTTTCAAAACTCCAGCATGACTAAGTTTATATAGATTGATTCCACCAGTAGAATCTTGTAAATATGCTTCTTTGTATATGTTTCCACTCGAATCGTCCATTGCAACAGTAGCAAATAGCATATAATCCTCAGTAAAAACATAGTCGTCTCCTTTTTCAGCATGAATGTCATACAAATCCTTAATGGTTAAAATTTGAGACTCATCTAATACTTTTATTGGTGGTCTATCTAGTTCTTTTTCACAAGAATAAAACACAAAAGCCGCAATTATTAAGCTAAGCGATATTAGTATTGATAATTTATTTTTCATTTTGCTATATTTTTTTAATTAAAATCTAAAATAAACATTTAGGAAATACGATCTTCCATACATATAATAATATTTATTTGGGAACTTGTCAATTTTTGTTCTGTCAAATCTTAGTTGTTCAAAGCCATTGGTTAAGAAATTTGTGTTGTTTAAAATATTATTTATGCTCAAATTAAATCCTATGGTATATTTTCTTTTAATTCTCCAAGATTTACCACCCCAAATATCAAAAGTATATACAGGTTTAAGTTTTTCTTGTTTTAAAATTGATTCAATTTGTGGGTCTGATTCAACAAACATGCTAAAAATTTCTTCTGTACGTCTTTCAGGGTTTATAGTAACATAAGAATTTGCAAAATAATTTGCATTAATACTTATAAACCAATATTTAGGAGCACTATATTTTCCACCTAATGAAGCAGCCAATTCTGGTGAACCTCCAAGATGGTAGTTTTTAATATAAGCAACTTTTTCATTAACAAGAACTTCTGCAGAGTTGTCGGCAACTATTGTAATGTTTGGTCTATTGTTGTACAAATATTTTCCATAACCAAGAGCAGTATTTAAACTAACTGTTGGCGAAACTTTTGCTTCAACACCTAATTCTCCACCATAATGTACTTTATTAAGGTCTGTCATAATATAGTTAACAAAAGTACGTAATTCGTCGTGGTAGAAATTTCTGCTTTCTATAGAATTACGAAATTCTGTGTAATAACCAGTAATTTTTGCAACAAGATAAGGAGAGCGGAATAAATAACTTAAATCTCCTGAGAAAATTGTTTCGCTAGAAAGATTTGGAACTACATTATCACGAGTTCTTGGAGAAACGTAAGCATTTCTAAAATATGGAGCGCGTGTCATATATGTTGCATTAGCAAGGATAAAGTTGCGTCCAGTAATTTTATAAGTCATACCAGCTTTGGTTGCATAATTGAAAAATGTTTTGTTGTGAGAGTCGCCATAAGAATTAAGAGGGAATTTTCCATTTTTCATTTTTCCTGTTCTCCAAAAATCAGTATATGAAAGATTTAAAGCAGCGTAAAAATCAATTTTGTTGAATTTATATTCAACTTGTCCATAAGCATCAGCTTTGTTAATATTTGAAATATAATAATATCCAAATATATCACCTTCTTTAACAGCTTTATTAGGTGTTTCTAAGTTAGTTTGGATATAATAATCATCATCAGCATTATCTCTTTCGGCAAATTGGTCTATATCAACCCACCAATCAGCTCCAAGCAAGTCGTTAACTACCTTAAAGTTGTGAGTTTTGTTCATCATAAAATTTACACCAGCAACTAATTTTCCATTTTCGCCAAGCTGCTTGCTTAAATTCGAGTTGAAGTCAAATCTTTTTATATCGTTTCTTCTTTCTTCTATCATAAATGTAGCTCTATTGCCTGTAAGATTATTTCCTTCAATTCCAGATTCGTCAACAATGGTATATAAGTTTTTTCTATTTGCGAAATAAAAATAATCCCAGTTTAATTGTCCATAATTTTCTTGATTTAACCAAGCATCTGTAAGGTAGTTAAACATATATTCTCCTTCTTCGTAATAGCTTGGAAGATTTCTGTAATAATCTGGACGTGGGTCAGCAGCATCATACCAGTTTAGAGCAGTAACTCCATTTCGTCCAAACAAATACGAAGCCGAAGTTGTTAATTGCATATCTTGTTTAATTTTCCAATAATGTGATAATAAAACTCTTGGCTGATGGGTGTTTCCTACTCTTGAGTTTCTCATAACTCCATTTTGATAACCCCAATTTGGATTATAAAAATTATCACCACTTAATTCGTAAGCTTCAAGTGTTGCAACACCGGCTCGTCCTGTACGCGAAGGCGAACCAAAAGCTGTTAAATTAATGCTATGTTTGTCGTTTATCTTTTTCTCTGCTGATAAAAAATAAGCATAAGCATTATAAAAAGTTCCTTTTACATATCCTTCATTAGCCCAACGTGATGAGGCTGAAAAAGTAAATGCCCAATTATTACTCATTAAACCTGTTGCATGAGTTACCATAACTCTGTTTCTATAGCTTTTGTTAGCCAACGAATAACTAATGCTTGTGCCAGGACGATATTCAGAAGCTCTAGTTAAAATATTTGTAACTCCATTTAAAGCTCCATAACTATAATCAGAAAAATGCAAACCAGAAGTAACAACTTTGTTTCTAGTAGCATCATTTAAACCGCCCCAATAATAGTAGTATGGACGACCTGTTTCAGCATCGTTTAGCACTAAGCCGTTTAACAAAACCAAAAAGTTTTCGTTGCCGTAACCTCTAATTCTAAAACGAGCTTGTCCAAAAGTGTATCCTGCGGTATTCATAAAAACATCTTGTGAGGATTGTAGTAATCCTGAAATGTTTTGATTTTGCATATCACTTTCTAATTCGTTTTCGGTAAGCGTGATTGTCGGGATATCCATCTGTCCCATTGGAATACTGTCTTTTTCTTGAGCATAAACACTGCAAAAAGAAAGTATAAAAAACAAAATAAGAATATTTCTCTTCATCTTATTAAATGTTAAATAAATTATTTTGACAAATTTAGTCTTAAAAAACATACAAAGTAAAGTTTTTTACTTGTTTTTTTTAACAATTTGTTAGTATCAAAGTTTATAAAGTTAGAAATTTATGGTTTACGGAGCTTTTTTATTCAGTCTTTTTTTGAGCTATAACAATCATTTCTTCGCCATAATTTATTGCAGTCATAAATTTGTAAATTAAATCATGAGCAAGTAATCCAAGCCAAATAACAAACTTTGGTAGTTTAGTAAATTTATTAAAGAAGTTTTGTCTTTCAGCATTTGTGATTGTAATTTTTTCGTTTTGTTTTTTTGTTTTTTTACGTTTTAACCAAGGCAAAACAGTAAACATTAAAAATAATTTTAATTCGTATGAAGATTTAATTTTTACAATTTCAAATCCATTGTTTTCTAAAAGAGTTTTTATACTTTTTTTAGAAAAATAATTAATATGCTCAATTGACATCATAGACCAGTTTTGCTTTTGTTTTTTTGCAACTTTTGAATCTATTTGCGGAACTTGAAAAATAAAAAAACCGTCTTTTTTAAGCATTTTGTTGATTTTTTTTACAGCTTTTTGAGGTTCTGAAATATGTTCTAGAACGTCCCACATTGTTACTACGTCCCAGTTATTTTCGGGTAAATTCAAATTGTAAAAGTCATCGTGTGCAACATTTAATTTTAAATCTGTTGTTGCATAATGATGCATAAGTTCAGAAATTTCTACTCCAGATGCTTCGAAACCTAAAACTTGAGCTGTGTGTAAAAAATGTCCCCAACCAACGCCTACGTCGTAAAGTTTTCCTGTTTTTTGAAATTTCTTTATTAATTTGATTCTAAGTTTATGCCTACGAAATTTAATATAATTATTTCCTGCACGAACAGATTTTAAAACCTCATCATCACGATAGTTTTCATAAGGAATTTGTTTTCTATAAAATTGTGGAATAAAAGAAAATCCGCAAACATCGCAGTCTGTTATTTTATAATCAGCTCTAGTATATTTTAGTGAAAATTTATCAACATCTTTATTTCCACAAACATCACAATATATATTTGATTTATAGTCCATAATTTTGCAAAAATAAAGAAAAATCAAGATAAAATAACTTTTTCAGCTATTTCTAATTTATATTCTTGCCCGCAAATTATTGGCATATTGTTGTCTATGTGACCTAGAGGAAAGTTAAAACAAACAGGAAAATCAAATTCAGCAACGTGTTCGGCAATAATTTCGTAAGCAGTTTTTCCAAATGGGTTTGGATTATCTTTCATGTCGGTAAAATTTCCAACAATAAGAGCTTTTATATTATTAAATTTTTTAGCCATTTTTAAACTTAACATCATTCTGTCTAAATGATATAGGTACTCGTTTAAATCTTCTATGAATAAAATTTTACCATCAGTATTTATTTCAAATTTTGTTCCTTGTAAACTATAAATTATAGATAAATTTCCACCAATAATTTCGGCTTGTGCAAATCCATTTTTATTAAATTTGTGATTTTTGCAAATAATTTTTGGTTTTTCACCATTGAGAATTTTAAAAATATTTTTTACTGCTTCTGTTTCAGGAATTTCGTGCATAGCTTTAGCCATTAAGCCATGAATACTCATTACAGAATGATTATTTAAGGCTATATGTAAATTTGTAATATCGCTAAATCCTATTATCCATTTTGGATTTTTTAAAAACTTATCAAAATTCAAATTTTCTAAAATTCTAATAAGTCCATAACCGCCACGCGAACACAAAATTGCTTTAATGTCTTTGTCGTCTAAAGTAGCTTGCAAATCTTGTAATCTTTCTTCATCTCTTGCAGCAAACTGAAAATGTTTTTTTATGCAAGAAGGAAAAATTATTGGTTGAAAGCCATAATTTTTCATCAAATTAGAAGCAGATGAAATAAAATCAGGATTTATAGCACCAGCAGGACTGACAATTGCAATTTTATCGTTTTTCTTTAATGTTTCGGGTTTGTGCATAAAGTTTTAAAATATTCCATTACAAAAATAATAAAAGAATATGTATCACAAAAAACTTTTAACTTTATACTTTTAACTTTTAACTGACGTGCCCTTGCGGGCGAGACGTAATTGTTCGACATGGGTGCTGCAAAGCTGAAAACAGGAGCCAAGCGAATTTTGCGAAGTTAACCCAAACGAGCAAAGCGAGCATATAATTCTTAATTATCATTCTTCATTCTTAATTATTTTTTATCTTTGCGCTTCTAAATATTAAAATATTAAAAAAATGGTAAGAGTACGTTTTGCACCTAGTCCAACAGGTCCTTTGCATATAGGCGGAGTTAGAACAGCTTTGTTTAATTATTTATTTGCCAAACGCAATGGTGGAAAAATGATTTTAAGAATAGAAGACACAGATCAAACGCGTTTTGTCGAAGGAGCCGAAGAATATATTATGGAATCTTTGGCATGGTGCGGAATAAAATTTGACGAAGGCATTAAAGAAGGTGGAAATTATGGTCCTTATCGTCAAAGCGATAGGCGTGAAATTTATAATAAATACGCTAAAATTCTAATTGAAAACCAAAGTGTTTATATGGCTTTTGATAGTCCAGAAGAGTTAGATAAATTGCGTTCCGAAGCCGAAGCAAAAGGCGAAACTTTTGTATATAATCATGAAAGCAGAAAGAACTTAAAAAACAGTTTAGCTTTGAGTAAAGAACAAGTTGCTGAACTTCTAGAAAATAAAACACCTTATGTTTTGCGGTTTAAAATGCCTGAAAATCAATTAGTTGAACTGTATGATGAAATTCGTGGCGAAATTAAATTTAATACCCAAGAATTAGACGATAAAGTTTTAGTAAAAACAGACGGACTACCAACTTATCATCTTGCGAATATTGTTGACGACCATTTAATGGAAATTACTCATGTTATTCGTGGAGAAGAATGGTTGCCTTCTTTGCCTTTACATGATTTGCTTTACAGAGCTTTTGGTTGGACAGCACCAAAATTTGCACATCTTCCTTTAATTCTTAAACCAAGTGGAAAAGGAAAACTAAGCAAAAGAGATGGCGACCAATTAGGTTTTCCTGTTTTTCCAACTCAATGGGATTCTGGAGAAGAAATATTTAAAGGTTATCGCGAAGAAGGATATTTGCCAGAGGCATTTATTAATATGTTAGCTCTTTTAGGTTGGAATCCAGGAACTGAACAAGAAATTTTTAGCATGGACGAACTTATTCAGGTTTTTTCGCTTGATAGAGTTGGAAAATCTGGTAGTCGTTTCGACCCAGACAAAACAAAATGGTTTAATCATCAGTATTTAATTAAAAAATCGGGAGAAGAACTTGCAGAAGAGTTTAAAGTAATTCTTGACAAAAAAAATATAAATTATTCAGGTTTTCCTCTTTCAAGAATTTGCGAAATGTTGAAAGAAAGAGTAAATTTTATTCATGAATTATGGGAAGAATCATATTTCTTTTTCCAAGCACCCGAAACTTATGATGAGAAATTTTTGAAAAAATCATATAAAGAAGACTCAACACAATTATTACAAAAACTTATTGAAATCCTTAAAAATCAACAAAATTTTAGTTCTGAAGAAATAGAAAATTCTGTAAAAACTTGGATAGAATCAGCTGAAATAGGTTTTGGTAGAGTTATGTCGCCGTTTAGATTAGCTTTGGTTGGTGCAGGAAAAGGACCTCATGTTTTCGATATAGTAGAAATTATCGGTAAGGATGAAAGCATAAGAAGAATTTCTGCCTTGATAGAATTTGTTGACGGTAAATAATTTTTATTTTTACTATAAAATTTTGTGTTTTTATATATTTGTCGTTTTATAAAAATTTAAAAAATGAAAAACTTATTAATTATTTTACTAATTATTTTAATTGCAAATGCTTGCAAAGATGCTGCAAAAACAGATTCTGAACAAACTGTTGCTATAGAAGAAAATACAGAAATTCAAATTGGTGGCACTTACGAATTTGGAGATTTTAAAAATAAAAAAGATGTTTTTGGTCAATTATTAATATATCCTGATAGCGATACAAGCATGGTTTTTCATCTTTCAAAAAATACAGGAGAACCCGATTTTCAAATTTATGAAGTTATGGGTAGAACTTTAGTTATTGATAATAAAGCGAGTTATCAAACAAATTCTATATGCGAAAATGCTATGTATAGTTTATATTTTGAATTTGAAGAAAATTTCGTGAAAGTTGTTCAAGACGATGAAGGCAACTCAGATTGTAGTTTTTCTTATGAATTTAGAGCAGATGGAAATTTTGAAAAAACAAACTCAGATATACCTACCACATATACACTTAGAGGAACTACAACAAAGGAGTTTAAAGAATGGGTCAGTTTAAATGTTGGGATTGATTTTGCAAATCTTGAAAAAAGAGGAGATGTTTATTATTACAACAATAAACCTTATACAGGTACTGCTATTAACGAACCAAAAGTTGAGCATTATTGGCAATCGATAAGAGAAGTTTTTCAAATGAAAGACGGAAAACCACATGGAAAATATATTGAAACTAGTTGGGAATCAGGGTCTTCTGGCAACTATGTGAATGGACTAAAAGAAGGTAGATGGGAGGTTTATGAAAGTGCAACTCTAATAATCCAGAATTATAAAAATGGATTGAAAGATGGCGAATGGAAATATTATTTTGAAACTGAAGAAAATGAACCATATAGAATAGAAGTTTATAAAGAGGGAGTAAAAATAAGTGAACAAGATTTTGATGTTGAATATTAGTGGTAATTAAAATAAAGAAATTTTTTATACAATATTGAGAATGTTTTTGCGTTCTTAGTTTTACAGAAAAATAAAGATATAGTGTCGAGATGTTTTAAAATATTTTATTTAGTTGCGTTTATATTTTTAATAAGTTTATCAGCTTGTGATATTATTAATCCTTCCGAACAAACTCCGTCTTTTATTGCGGTTGATACGCTAAAATTAAAAACTAATGGTTTTGAACAAGGAAGTAAAAAACATGCTATTACCGATTGTTGGGTTTATGTAAATAATAAATTAATTGGAGTTTTTGAAGTTCCGTTTAAAGTTCCTGTTTTAGAATCTGGTATGCAAGAAATACAAATAGAACCAGGAATTAAAAATTCTGGAAGCGACTCAAAAAGAGAAATTTACCCACTAATGAAAGGTTGGTATGTTACAAAAAATTTAAGCGAAGGAGCAGTTTTGACATTAGAACCAGAATTTGAATACAGAAACGTAATTTTTGATTTAATAGAAGACTTTGAAGATATTGGGATAGAATTTGAAACAAGCTTAAATAGCGACACAACCATACAAATAATTTCTGGAAACGAAGCTCAAGAAGGCAAATCAATGTATTTTGCTCTTGATAACGAAAGGCGAAAATTTGAATGTTTAACAAGCAAATTATATGAAATCCCAAAAACAGGAAGAGTGTTTTTAGAAATAAGTTTTAAAGGAAACGGACATTTTAACTTTGGAGTATTTTCTGTGGAGAATGTGGGGACGGGCTTATCTGAAGTTAGAAAAAATGTTTATACATTTAAACCAAGAGACACATGGACAACCATTTATATAGATTTGAATTATCATGTAATAAATGCAAAAGGAAAACAATTTAGATTGTTTTTTACATGTGTAAGACCAGAAGATGCAAGTACAGAGAAAACCGAAATTTTTATAGACAATATTAAATTAACTTATTTATTAACACAATAATGCAAAAATCTAAACATAATTTAAAATATATAATATTTGACTTCTTTGCTGCTACAATAGCATGGACATTGTTTTATATTTTTCGCAAAATACGTATAGAAAACGTTCCAATTAATTTGGATTATAAGTTTTATTTTGCTTTAGCAACAATTCCATTTTTTTGGTTGTTTCTTCATTTGCTTAGTGGCTACTATAAAGTTCCATATAGAAAATCAAGATTACATGAATTGGGACAAACTTTATTTACAACTCTTTTGGGTGTTACTATTTTGTTTTTTCTATTTATGTTAGACGATTGGGTTGTGGATTATAAACAATATTACAAATTATATTTTACTTTATTTGTCTTACAGTTTACTCTAACTTATCTTCCTCGACTAATAATGACAACAATAGTGAACAAAAAAGTTCACAATAGAAAATTGCTATTTAATACATTAATTATAGGAAGCAATCAAAAGGCTGTTAAACTTTTAAAAGATTTTGAATCTCAAAAACTTAGTTCGGGTTTAAAATTTGTTGGTTTTGTATTTGTTGAAGATCGTCCAAGTTATTTGCTAGAAGAATATTTGCCAAAATTGGGTGGAGTAAACGATATTAAAGATATAATTTCTGAACATAAAATCGAAGAAGTTGTAATAGCAATAGAATCTAGCGAGCATGCAAAGATTAAAAACATTATAAATAAATTACATGGCGAAAAAGTTATTATTAAAGTAATTCCAGATATGTATGATATATTGATAGGAAAAGTAAGAATGTCGGCTATTTTTGGATTGCCTTTAATTGAAATAAATCACAACATAATGCCAGTGTGGCAACAGCACACAAAAAGATTTTTAGATATATTTTTAAGTTTAATAGCTATAATATTATTAATGCCTGTTTATATTGCTTTAAGCATAGGTGTTAAACTAAGTTCGCCGGGTCCAATTTTATATAGCCACGAAAGAATTGGAAAAAATGGAAAGCCTTTTAAAATTTATAAATTTCGCTCAATGTATGTTGGTGCAGAAAAAGATGGTCCGGCTTTAAGTAGTAAAAATGACAGTAGAGTTACTAAGTTTGGAAAATTTATGCGAAAAACTCGACTTGATGAATTCCCACAATTTTTTAATGTACTTAAAGGCGATATGAGTTTAGTTGGTCCTCGCCCCGAACGTCAGTTTTATATCGACCAAATAACACAAAAAGCACCTCATTATATTCACTTGTTATCTGTTCGTCCTGGAATTACTTCGTGGGGACAAGTAAAATATGGCTATGCCGAAAACGTTGACCAAATGATTGAAAGATTACAATATGATATAATTTATATTGAAAATCGCTCTTTATTTATTGATTTTAAAATAATGATTTATACTATTAAAATTATTTTTCAAGGAAAGGGAATTTGATTTTTAATAGAAAAACAAAATTAGTGAAAATGTTGTTTAGTTTAAGATAAGTTGCTTTTTGTATAAAGTTTTAGATATACATATTGGATTTTATAATTTAGGATTACATTTACATAGGATTTTTTATTAGTTTAATTTTTAAAAGCATAAAAAATGAAAAAAATAGTTTTTATAATTTTGGTGGCATTATGTTTTGGCGGAATTAGTTGTGTAAAACAAAATAATTGCAATTGTGATATAACAGGAAAGTACATATATTATGAAGAACCGCAAGAAATTTATCATTGTGGTTATCAAACAACAGTTCATGCTTGTTTTATAAGCCAGAATAATTTTAATCATTATATAGTTGGGAGTATTCCCAAAGATTTTAGAGTAAAAGACACAATTAATGTAAGTGTTTGCCTTGAGGTAGAAATACATGATGCTTGTACTGGTTATGGCGTAGGTGGAGTATATAAACTTAGATGTATAGAAAAAGTAGAATAATTTTTTTGAAAAGGATAATATATACAATAATTAGCTTTAATTTTAGTTTTTACGCGTATATTTTACCAAAGTTTCAGACACTTATTTAAAAAAATTAAATATTATTATTTTCTTTTGAAAAAAGTTTATATCTTTGCACTTGCAAAATGAAAATAGTATTAATTTATTTATAAAAATATTTAGATATGACAAAAGCAGATATTGTAAACGAAATTTCAAAAAACACTGGAATTGAAAAAATAGTTGTTCAAAAAACAATAGAGTCGTTTATGGATGTTGTAAAAGACTCTTTAACAAAAGATGAAAATGTATATTTAAGAGGTTTTGGTAGTTTTATAGTAAAGACAAGAGCTAAAAAAGTGGCTCGCGATATTTCAAAAAATACTACTATTACTATACCTGCTCATAAAATACCTGCTTTTAAACCGGCAAAATCATTTGTTGCAACAGTTAAGGAAAATAATAAAATTTAGAAGTTATGCCAAGCGGAAAGAAAAGAAAGAGACACAAGATGTCAACCCACAAAAGAAAAAAACGTCTTCGTAAGAATAGACATAAAAAGAAAAAATAAACCTTTTTCTTGTTTTTTTGTTATAATCAAACCTTTGTTTTACAGAGGTTTGATTTATTAATTTTATAATACTGTGTTATATCGTGGATTTACAAACAGAAGATAAACAGAACGAACTTTTTATAGATGTACGCAGTTCTGAAATTAACATAGCCTTACTACAAAATAAAAAACTAATTGAGCTAGATTGTGAATATGCAAACATTGAGTTCTCGGTTGGTGATGTTTATTTGGGTAAGGTCAAACGTTTAATGCCCGGTCTTAACGCAGCTTTTGTTGATATTGGTTATAAAAAAGACGCTTTTCTTCATTATTTAGATTTAGGTGCTGGATTTCAAACCTTAAATAAATTTTTACATCTAGGTTTACAAACCAAACAAAGTATTTCTAAATTAAGAAAAATCAAATTAGAACCAGACATTGATAAAAACGGTAAAATTGCAGATATTTTAACTGTTGGACAATATGTGCTAGTTCAAATAGCAAAAGAACCAATTTCATCTAAAGGACCTCGACTATCTGCCGAAATTTCATTGGCAGGTCGTAATATAGTTTTAATGCCTTTTAGCGATAAGGTTTCTATTAGTCATAAAATTAAATCTGTAGAAGAAAGAGCAAGACTAAGAAAACTAGTTGAAAGTATAAGACCAGATAATTTTGGAGTTATTGTTCGTACTGTTGCTGAGAAAAAAATGGTGGCAGAACTTGATAAAGAACTTAGTACTTTAATCGAAAAGTGGGAAGGAATATATAAAAAACTTAATTCCGCAAAACCACCTCAATTATTGATAAGCGAAGTAAATCGAACTACAGCAATTTTGAGAGACGTGCTTAATTCTACATTTAATCAAATTGTGGTAAACGACCAAGCAACTTATGAAGAAGTAAAATATTTTATAGAAAAAATTGCTCCCGAAAAAAAGAAAATAGTAAAACTTTATACTAGTAAAGAACCTATTTTTGATTTTTATGGAATAGAAAAACAGATTAAAACATCTTTTGGGAAAACTGTTCCAATGAAAAACGGAGCATATCTAATAATTGAACACACCGAAGCTGCTCACGTTATCGACGTGAATAGTGGAAATCGTAATAATTCAGAACAAGGACAAGAAGAAAATGCTTTTGAAGTAAACATGATAGCCGCCGAAGAAATTGCCCGACAACTAAGGCTAAGAGATATGGGCGGAATTATTATTGTTGACTTTATAGATATGCAAGACGAAAAAAATAAGAAAAAAGTTTATGAGTGTGTCAAAAAAAGCATGGAAGGCGATAGAGCAAAATTTCATATAATGCCTCTTAGCAAGTTTTGTATAATGGAAATAACTCGACAAAGAGTAAGACCAGAAATGGAAATAAAAACTGGCGAATCTTGTCCTACATGTCAAGGATCGGGAAAAATTACTGCAAGTGTAAATCTTATTGACGAAATTGAAAACAATATAAAATTTATCCTTAAAAAAGAAAAACGTAAATACTTGTGTATCAAAACACATCCCTTTGTTTCAGCATTTTTAAATAAAGGATGGCTTAAATCAATACGCAAAAGATGGCAAAAAAACTATAAATGTGAAATTGAAATATTCCCTATGGTAGCCTATACCTACATGGAATACCATTTTTTCGATTCAAAAGATGATGAAATATTTTATTAATAATTAAATAAGAGAACTTATGAGACTAAATAAAATTATGAAAGCTAGTGTTTTAACAATTTGCTTTATCGTTTTTAGTTTATCCAATTTGTTTGCTCAAGTTGAAGATCCTGTTAGGTTTAAAATGAATATCGAAAAGTTAGAAAACTCTACTTACGAATTGATTTTTGAAGCCGAAATTGACGATAAATGGCATTTGTATGGTCAATATTTTGACTTAGGCGGACCAAGACCTTTGTATTTTAGTTTTGATGAAAATGAAAACTATAGACTTATAGATTCTGTGGCTGAACTTAGCGAAGTGATACATGAATATGACGATGTGTTTGAGGTAAATGTTGCATATTTTGCTAAGCAAGCAAAATTTGTTCAAAAAATTGAAGTTTTAACTGATAAAGGTTTTAATATAACAGGCGAAATTAGCGGTCAAGCTTGCTATGACGATGGAGCTTGTGTTACTATTGGCGACGATATTTTGTTTGAAATTAATGGTGGAGCTAGTTTAGAAAGTCAAGAAACTACAGATGCAAAAACACCTGTTATTGTAAAAGAAAATAAATTTACTAGTTCAACAGAAGAGAAATCTTCTTTGTTAGGATTTTTCTTTTTGTCGTTTTTATTTGGAATAATTGGAATTTTAACTCCTTGTGTTTTTCCTATGATACCAATGACAATAAGTGTATTTATGAATAAATCTGAAAAACGCTCAAAGGGTATTTTAAAAGCAATAATTTTTGGACTTTCAATAACATTATTATACACTTTGGTTGGAGTTATAGTTTCGCTAACAAGTGCAGGAGCTAATTTTACAACAGTTTTAAGTACACATTGGATTCCAAATTTAATTTTCTTTATTTTATTCTTGGTTTTTGCAGCTTCGCTTTTTGGACTATTCGAAATGGTTTTGCCTTCAGGATTGGCAAACAAAGCAGATGCACAAGTTGATAAAGGCGGAATGTTATCTGCATTTTTTATGGCTCTAACAACTGTAATTGTAAGTTTTAGTTGCACAGGTCCAATTATTGGAGCTTTGTTAGTAGAAGCTGCAAGTGGAAACGTATTAGAACCTTTGATTGGAATGTTTGGCTTTGGTTTAGGTTTTGCACTTCCATTTACTTTCTTGGCTTTAGTACCTCGATTGATAAGTAAATTGCCAAAATCTGGTGGTTGGCTAAATGCTGTTAAAGTTGTTATGGGTTTTATACTTTTAGCTTTCTCTTTAAAATATTTCTCAAATATCGACCAAAACTATCATTTAGGAATTCTTAGTAGAGATGTATATCTTGCTATTTGGATAGTGATTTTTGTGCTATTGGGAATTTATTTATTGGGAAAAATCAAATTTTCTCACGATTCAGATGTTCAGCATATTGGTTTCTTTAGAATGTTGTTAGCAATGGTTTCTTTTGTATTTGCAATTTATTTAGTGCCTGGACTTTTCGGAGCAAACTTAACACCAATTGCAGGACTATTGCCTCCAAAAACTTCTCAAAAATTTGATTTAACAGCACAAAAATCTTCAAGTAGCGAATCAGTTGGTTATTATTGCGAATCTCCTGATTATGCCGATGTTTTGCATATGGCTTATAATGTGAATGGATATTTTGATTACGAACAAGCATTTGAATGTGCAAAATCACAAAACCTGCCTGTTTTACTTTATTTTACAGGACATTCTTGTTCTAATTGTAAAAAAATGCAAGCAGAAATATGGTCTGACCCTACAATAAATGATTATTTTAATAATAAACTTGTTGTAGCAGCTTTGTATGTTGACGAAAAATCAATAGAACTACCAAAGGAAAAATGGTTTAGCTCGTCAAAAGATAATAAGCTAAAGAAAAAATTAGGCGATGCTAATGCTGATATTCAAATAGTTAACTTTAATACAAATACTCAGCCTTATTATGTGTTGATAAGTCCAGATGGAAAAGTTTTAGCAGAACCAATGACTTATGAATTAAATCCAGAAAAATTCTTAAACTTTTTAAATAAAGGAATTGAAGAATTTGAAAATCCTGCAGAGGAGTAGTAAAACACTAATTTTCCAATAATATTCTAGCATTATCAATAGCTTGGCTAGTGAGTTTTTCGCCACTCATTATGCTTGCTATTTCTGTAATTCTTTCTTCGTGATTTAACATTTTAACTTTGGTGTAAGTTC
>DAONZU010000035.1:8524-21526 GCA_035406965.1 Bacteroidales bacterium | reverse complement strand
AAAATAGTATAAATAAGTTTTATAAATAAAAAATATTTTTGAGCAATTTAAAAATTGGTTGATTGCTGTTGTTTGGCAAGCTCGTTTACGCTCTTTCGGAAATTCTCACACAAATCTGAGCGAGCAGAGAAGTTAAAAGAGGCTACGGTCTTAGCTTCATTTTATGAACTTTTATATAACAAAAGTCAAATTAAACTTAAAAGCCCAATTATCAATAGGCTTAGGCAAAGAATAAGGACCATAGCGATAATAAATTCCTATTCCATATCCTTGAAAGCTTAATTTTAAAATATTATTAATTTGAATTCCAGATTCAAAATAACCTTTGTTCATGCTTTTGTTTTGAGTGCTTGAAACTCTTGAGTTATCGCCCCAACCAATAGCATTTACTAAAACAATTTGTGGTGCAAAGTGTTTTGTTTTTACAAGCAAATTTCCAAAATCATGTCTTATAAAAAGGTTGGCAAATCTATCAGAGACAAATTCGTTGACTCTCATGGTATTAAAACTATTGTCGATATTTAACCACGAATAAGAACCAGAGCCATAGTAAAGTTCCGAATATTCAGCATTTCCATGCACCATGCCAATATCAGTTGTGAAATGTGTCGCTCCAATGTGCAACCATTGCAATTTGTAGTTTATCATGGCTTCAGTTTTTAAATAATCTGAATTTGTTCCATATATTGGAAAAGCTTTTATTACATTAAAATATAAAATTGGGAATTTTGTTCCCATGCTCAATCTGTTGCCACGTGGTGTTTGTAAAAACTTTTCTTTAAAAGCATATTTAAAAAACAGTCCTATTTTATAGGTGTTTACATGCTTTGGAATTACATTGGCAAAATCATATCTATCTTGGTTGATAATTGTTTTTTCAGAATATGATGCTTTTAAGTTTGTGCTTAAATATCTAATAGGTGAAAAATTAAAACTTGCATAATAAGAACGCACAGAGTCTAAATCTTCTAAGAAAAAATCTCTTAGCGAGCTTTGAGAAAGCAAAGATAAATCTTTATTATAAAAATGGTCGTCGCTAAATTCTAAATCTTGTTTAAAGCCAAGTCTTAGGCTTGTATTCGAAGGCTTGTGAATAAACCAATCCAAATACGCACCGTATTTCCAAGCTTTATCTTTAAAACCATAACCAAAATGTCCACCAAAAGATAAAAATTTTACCAATTTGTGATTTGTTGCAAGGGCTAAGCCTAATCTATAACCTTCGTATTTATTATACCATAAAATAGATGCAGGATTCAAATTTATAAACTTAATAGGAATATAGCCTGTTGCAATAACTTCCATTAATTCCATTGTTTTGTCGAGGTTTATTTCTCTGCCAATGCTGTCAATTACTTGATAGGTTTTAATATCTTTGTCGCTTAGTTTTTCGTAACGGTAGTAATCCCAAAAATCCTTGTCTTTTTTATGTGCGTTTTTTTCAACTTCTACATTTAATTGGTTGAACTCTCGGCGTTTGTAATCTGGGTTTAAACTTATATCGCTAATATATGATTTTCCAATACCAACCAAGGGAGCGTAAGAAGAGCTTTTAGTATCGCTATTTCCAGATGATATAACTGCTTCATTTTCCCCAACTTGAAAAAAATTGAAAACTAAATCTGTATTTAACTGCACAGGAAACCACTGAATAGAGTCTATTAATTCATATTTTTGTTGAATATTTATATTAAAACTACCTGTTGGTTCGTAAGGTTTTGCACTTACATTTTGTAAAGCATAGCCATTTGAGTTTATATGCAAAACGCCTTGCAGACCTTCAAAATTTTTTCCTTTTGAAGGACGATATGAAATTATAAAAATTGTGTCGGCATTTTCGTTATACATTGTATCTTCTATTTGGAAAAAATATTTTGAAGTACTTCCTCTGCTAATAGGGCTTAAATATTTTTTATCGAGTAGGCTGATGAAATTTTTATAAAAAGAAAAAGATTGAAATTGAGTTGTAAGTAAAGTAAATGCAGGATTTTTTAAACCAGACATTTTATGAGCCAAAACAGTTTCTTTATTTTGGTCGGGATAGCGAAATCTTCGTTCAGTTACAGATTCGGTAATAAATATATGTTGTTCATCAAAAAATTCTCTTAAAGTTTTTTTGTCTGTTGTGTCTGCCTCTGCTTCATCGATTTTTGTTGTGTCAGCTTGAATATTGCTCATATCAACTGTAAAAATCATTTTGTTGTACGAGACATAAGAAAAAGAGCGTATTTTTTCGGGATTATTTTTATTTGAATTTTCTATTACTAAATCAATAATCCTATGAGCAGGATTAATCCCTGGCAAAATTGTAACTTCAGATAGGTAGAAAGCATCTTGTTCTAAACTAATTTCAATATATTTTTTATTTTGAATTTCGTCTTTCGTAATAAATTTTGTTGTATATCCCAAGTATGAAAGTTTTAAAAATTCAATTTTATCAGCTGAATTAATTGTAAAATAACCATCTAAATCTGTAGTGGTTCCATAGTTGTTCGAATTGTAGGTGATGTTTACAAAAGCTAGAGCTTCATTAGTTTTTGCATCAAGTACACGACCAGCAAATTTGTTTTGAGAATATAAATTTGTAGTTATAAAATAAAAAAATATGAAACTCAGTATTATTTTAAAGTAATTCATCAAAATTAAATAATTTTCAAAAATAATAAGACAAAACAATTATTAAAATAAAACAGTAGTAAAAAACTAATTAATTAGTAGAAAATTCAAAATATTATTATATTTTTGAGGGAAATGTTTTTGTTTATTTTGGAATAAAATTTTTATGAAATTTTTAAGAAAATAATCATAATATTAAACGTTTTTTTGTGTTAATTTATAAATATAAAATGTATGATGAAAAAAAATAAATTACCATTATTACTGTTCTGTTTTTTTACTGTTTTATTTTCTTCTTGTAATAAAAAACCTGTAAAAAACTTTTTGGGAGATTTTACTTATAAAACATCAGGTTCTATTACTGTAGAAGGCGATACTAGTGATGTCGCTTTAAAAATTGCTAATAAATTAGGTCAGATGGATATTATTGACATTGGCGAAGAAAATAGAGTTATGGTTATTAAAACAGAAATCACAGGTAATATTACAAAAACCTATGCAACAATTTCTTCTGACGATGAGAATAAAATAATTTTTGATACTATTCCTATCTCAGAAATCTTAATTTCTGGTCTTGATACTGTATCTTCAGAAACAAATATTTTTAGCGCCCCTGTTGGTAAACGATATGAAGACAGAATTGTGATTGAAGATTTTTACTTTGGGTATGTTGATACTTATAAAGTGAAAGGTCCAATCAAACAAAGTGATGTTATAACAATTTCTGAAAAAAATAAATAAATTAATATTATGATGAAAATGGTAGGAAAGATTTTGGCTATATTTTTATTAGGTTTTATATTTTCTAATAATTTATATTCACAAGTTAAAGCAGACGATATTGTTGGGGAATACCTTACTTATGATAAGTTAACAAAACAAAATTGTAAAATTGGAATTTTTAAACTTCCTGATAATACTTATAGCGGAAAAGTAATTTGGTTAGAAAAACCACTTGATAAAGATGGAAAGCCTTATTGCGATGTTTTAAATCCAGATCCATCTAAACGTCATATACGTTGCGATAATATGACTATTTTATATGGTTTTACTTTTAAGAAAGGTGAGTGGGTAGGCGGAAAAGTTTATAATCCTACAAATGGTAAAACTTATACCGCAAAAATGAACTTTGAAACAGAAACAAAATTAAAATTACGAGGATATGTTGGGCATCCAATGTTTGGAGCAACTGAATATTGGACTAAAATCAAATAAATTATATGACAAACTATAAATTTAAACTTATACTTTTTTTTATAATTATTTTATTTATAAGTAGTTGTAATAATGATAAGTCTAATTCTAATAATGGGGAAATAGCAGTAAATGTAATGGAGGCTTCTATTGACTCCTTCGATAAACTTCATGACTATATGGGAGTAATTGAAGAAAACTCTTCTATATTGCTTAGCTTTGAAGTAGGTGGTAATATCGAAAGTATATTAGTTACAGAAGGGCAAAGTATTGCAAAAGGACAAGTTGTTTCTGAAATAAATAAAGAAGCTTCGCAAAATGCTTATGAGTTGGCAAAGTCCACTTTAGATAGAGCAGAAGATGGTTATAAAAGAGCAGAACAAGTATATAATAGTGGAAGTTTAGCAGAAGTTAAATGGATTGAAATTCAAACACAGCTATCGCAAGCACGTGCTTCTGAAAAAATTGCAAAACGTAATTTAGATAATTGTGTTTTACGCTCTCCACAGTCTGGAGTTATTGGTGAGCTAATGGTATCGCCAGGAATGAATATTTTACCATATCAACCAGCTTTTAAATTAATGGATATTACCATAGTTAAAGCTAGTGTTAATGTCCCAGAAAAAGAAATTTCAAAAATATCTGTAGGTCAAAATGCTGAGGTAAGAATTTCGGCAGTATCTGAAGAAGCTTTTAAAGGTAAAGTTATAGAAAAAGGAGTTAGTGCAGATAAATTGTCTCATAGCTATGTGGTTAAAATAGGTATTGATAATACAGATAAGCGATTAATGCCAGGAATGACTTGCCGAGCCAATATAACTTCTGGAAAAAAATATAAAGGTTTTAAAGTGCCTGTTAATGCAGTGCAATTATCTAATGACGGCTCAAAATTTGTTTGGGTAGTCGAAGATGGAAAATCTACACGTAAAATTGTTGAAGTAGGAGATTTGGTTGATAATCATGTTATTATAACTTCAGGAATAAAAGAAAATGAGAAAATTATTGTAAACGGATTTACAAAAGTAAGCGAAGGTAGCAAAGTTAAAATTCAATGAAGCTAGGTAAAAACATATTTAGTAATACTATGCGTTATCACAGTTTGATAACTTTAGCTGTGATAGTGTTTGTATTATTTGGAATTTATGGTTTATTTAAAATGAATAAACAAGAATTTCCTGTTTTCACTATTCGTCAAGGTGTGATTGTTGGAGTATATCCTGGAGCTACACCAAACGAAGTTTTAGAACAATTAACAAAACCTTTGGAAGAGTATTTGTTTACATTTCAGGAAATTAATAAACAAGAAACTTATTCATACTCACGAGACGGTTTAGTATTTGTTTTTGTAAAATTAAATAATTCTGTAAAAAACCAAACCGAAACCTGGTCTAAAATTAGACATGGCTTAAAAGATTTTAAAGCTATGCTACCGTCTGGCGTATTAGCACTTATTGTTAATGATGATTTTGGAAATACTACTTCGCTATTAATTACAATAGAATCCGAAGATAAAACTTATAGAGAATTAGATACTTATGTCTCGAAACTAACAGACCAACTACGAACAATAGATGCTATCGGAAATATAAAAGTTCATGGCAAACAAAACGAAGAAATACATATACACGTTGAGCCTGAAAAAATAGCAGCATATGGAATTAGTAGAGAGACATTATTGCTAAATTTATTTACGCAAGGAGCTCAAATGGCAAGTGGTGCAATAACTAATGAAGACGTTACTTTGCCAATTCATATTACAAGCCCATATCGAAGCGAAGAGGAACTTTCAGAGCAAATAATATTGTCGGAACCAGGCGGAAAAGTTGTAAGATTAAAAGACGTTGCCACAGTAAAAAGAAGTTATCCACTTGATGCTAGCTACATACGCTCTAATGGCAATAAAACCTTAGTTGTGTCTATCGAAATGAGACCTGGCAACAATGTAGTCGAATTTGGCAGACAAGTAGATGAAATATTAAACAATTTTAAGAATACTATTCCTCAAAGTATAAAAATAGAACGTATCACTGACCAACCCGAAATAGTAGGCTCGTCTGTAAGATCATTTCTTTCAGATTTGGTTGTAGCAATCCTCATTGTAATATTGGTTATGCTTATTCTTTTCCCATTACGTTCTGCATTGGTTGCAGCTGCGTCTATACCAATAAGCATTGCTATAACATTAGCTTTTATGTATTTGTTTGGGATAGAACTTAATACGGTTACGCTGGCAGTACTTATTGTTGTGTTAGGAATGGTGGTTGACAATTCTATTGTAGTTATTGACGGATATATTGATAATTTGAATAGAGGTCATTCGCGTTGGTATTCATCGGTTGAGAGTGCTAGAACATATGCTCCATCACTAACAATGGCAACAATAGCTATTTGTGCTTTGTTCTTTCCAATATTAGGAATATTTACAGGCGAAATGAGCGACTTCGTAAAGTCATTTCCTCCAACAATGACGATAGCCTTAATGACATCTTTGCTAATTGCTCTTTTCGTAATTCCTTATTATCAATTTTTATTTATAAAAAAACCATCAGAAACTGATAAAGTTGGTCTAATAGCTAGATTGCAAAATAAGTTTTTTTATCATTTACAAAAAGCTTACGAAAGACTTTTGAGATCTTGCTTTAGAAAACCTAGAACAACAATCTTTGTTGCACTAATGTCAATTGGAGTTGCGGTTTTCTTGTTAATGATTACACCAGTGCAAATGATGCCTAAGGCAGATAGAGATACTTTTGCTGTTGAAATATTTTTACCTGAAGGTACTGCTCTCGAACAAACAGCAATATTAAGCGATAGTTTACGAAGAATTATTGAAAAAGAAAAAGATGTTGTATCTGTTACAGAATTTATTGGAACAAGTTCGCCAAGGTTTCATATGACTTATGCACCAAAGCTTCCGGGAAGTAATTACGCACAATTTATTGTAAAAACAAAATCAGATGCAGCAACAATTTCTTTACTTGAAAAATTGGAGCCTATGTATTCTAATTATTTTCCAAATGCTTATGTTCGTTTTAAACAAATGGATTTTCAAGCTGTTAACAATCCTATAGAAATTAGAATTAGTGGCGATGATGTAAGTGGACTATTAGAACAAGCTCAAAAAATTGAAACTATACTGCATGATTTTGATGACGACTTAACATGGATACATAATGATTTTAATGGTACTATGCCTTTTGTTAAACTCGAAATCTTGCCCGAAGAAGCTATGCGACTAGGAATTACAAAATCGTATTTGTCAACTAGTTTAGCTATAAACTTTCATGGTTTACCTCTAACAACTATTTGGGAAGAAGATTATCCTGTAGCAGTAAAATTAATAAGAAATTTGGATAATAATTGGGCAGACTTTGAAGATTTAAAAAATGAAATTGTGCCTACAGTAATGCCAGGGACATGGGTGCCTCTACGTCAAGTAGCAAAAATTGCTCCCGACTGGCAAATATCACAATTAGTAAGACGAAACGGAGTATATTGCATTACAGTTAGTGCAGATATGAAATTTGATAAAAAAGAATCTGTAGTAATTAAAAAAATAAAAAAGCGTGTTAAAAATGAGATATTACCAGAAATGCCAAGCAATTTAAAACTAGAATATGGCGGATTGTCAGAAGTAAATAAAAGAACTGTACCAGAAGTAATAACTTGTATTGTAGCAGCATTGGTGGTTATTTTCACCTTTTTATTAATGACTTTTAAACACGTCAGTATATCTGTTTTATCTTTATCTGCAAATGCATTATGTATGTTTGGAGTATTTGTAGGGCTCTATTTGTTTAAACAAGATTTGAGTTTAACCTCAGTCTTGGGAATTGTAAACCTAATAGGAATAATGGTTAGAAATGTAATAATCATGTATGAATATGCCGAAGAACAACGCACAGTTCATAAACTTTCAGCATATCAAGCAGGTTTAGAAGCAGGTAAAAGAAGAATGAGACCTATATTTTTAACATCAATGACAACCGCAGTAGGTGTAATTCCAATGATATTAAGCAAAAGCACACTTTGGATGCCTATGGGAATTGTAATATTTGTAGGAACAATTTTCTCTTTAATTGCCGTGATAACTGTATTACCAGTTATGTATTGGTTAGTTTTCAACAAAAAAAGCCCAGTAAAAGCAAGCAAATGAAAAATATTTTAATATCCATATTGACTTTATTTATTTTAAATGCAACAATAGTAGATGCACAAACTAATATATATTCATTAGATACTTGTAAAGCTCTAGCAATAGAAAATAATATAGATATTTCATCGCAAAAATTAGAAGTAGAATTAGCAAAATATACTAAAAAACAAGCTTTTACTAACTATTTTCCAAAAGTATCAGCAACTTCAGGTGGATTTATAGCAAACAAACATCTAATTGACGTAGATATTAATGATATAGACATTGAATTACACCTTGAAAATCAGCATTATAACGATATTTTAACGACTTTATATAATACTTATGGAGTTTATTTTCAAAATACTGATTTAACGGCAAAAGCATTGAAAGATGGAGTGTTTGCTGGAGTAACCGCTGTTCAACCAATATATGCAGGAGGTAGAATAGTTACAGGAAATAAATTGGCTAATTTAGGAATTGTAGCTTCTGAATATCAAATAGAATTATTTTTAAAAGATATTTTGCTGAAAACAGAATCTTCTTTTTGGCAAATAATATCATTAGAAGAAAAATTAAATACTATTAATGTTGCAAAAGCTATGCTTGATACAATTTACAAAGACGTTAGTGTTGCGGCAGAGGCAGGATTGATAACAAATAATAATGTGCTAACAGTAAAATTGAAAATACATGAAATAAATTCAAACTTACTGAGATTAAATAATGGAATAAAGTTAGCTAAAATGGCTTTATGTCAACAAATAGGTATAGAGTATAATGATAGTGTTAAGTTTGTTGATAATATTGCAATACTTGAAAACCCAGAGCTAATAAAAAAAGTACATGCAGAAGTGTTGCCCGAAAGAGTAGAATATAAATTATTAAATTTAAGTGTTGAAGCCGAAAACTTGCAAAAAAGAATGAAGTTAGGCGAAGTTTTGCCTCAAGCAGCAGTGGGAGTAGGGTATATGTATAATAATTTTTTAGAAAAACATAATGCAAATTTAATTGGTTTTTTTACACTTTCTGTACCTATATCAGACTGGTGGCAGAATAAATATAGCATGAAATATCATAAAACTAAATGTGAAATTGCTGCACAAAAACGTGATGATATGCAAGAAAAATTAATGCTACAAATGCAACTTGCTTGGAATGAGTTAGTTGAAGCATATTCGCAAGTACAATTATTAGAAAAAACTATTGATGAGGCAGAAGCAAATTTAAAGTTAGTAAATGATAATTATCAAGCGGGTATGATAAGTGTTTCAGAACTATTACAATCACAAACACTACTTCAACAATCAAAAGACCAATATACTGACGCAAAAATTAATTATAAAATTAAGTATTTGATGTATAAACAAATGGTGGGGGATTAAGGCGGAGATTATTTTTATTCCATTTAAAATTTGGTGTAAAAAACTTGGGTTAAAAATTAATACACAAATCAAAAAATATTTATTATTTTTGAACAAATGAAAAATAGAAACATTTGGTAAAAATCGTTTAAATGATGTGCTAATATCTAAAATAAAAAAGATGAATTATTACGAGCAGATAAGAAATTTAATTAAAAATGTCCCTCCGAGTCTTGTGGATTTTGCGCAACCACGAGAATTAGCTAGAATACCGACACAGGCATCATCAAACTTTATTACTAATAAAGAACAGGGCGATTGGGCCGAAAGCCTTGTTGCAAAAGCGATAAATGAAGTTTCTAAAAACTTCGTTGCTATAAAATATGGTAAGTCTGACGATTTAATTGCAGGTGATGAGGGCTTTGACGAATTTTATCAAGAATTTCAAAACGAGTTAGATGCCATTGGAAAAAGACCTGATTTGCTGATTTTTAAAAAGACTGATTTTAATGAGCAATTAGGGTACGATATTAGCCAAATTCCACATAGTACTATTGCAGATTACGTCAAAAAAGCTATTGCTGGAATTGAAGTCCGTTCTAGTGCTTTTTTAATTGACCGTTATGAGAAAGCAATGCAAATTCGTACAGAAAAATTTTCTCAAATTGCTTTGCAAACAAGGGACAAAATTCTTGCTGAATATTTAGATTTGTTAGAACAACCAAACCGATGTAAATACATACCTGTTCTTAAATCAATCTCATTAGAAACATTAAGCATTACTGATTTTAAAGTTCCTGGTTGGAGTTCGTCTGAAAGATTAATTGAGTTGAATAATCATTTTAAAGAATTAAAAAGAGCAATAAAAGAAGTTCAAAAAAGAGATTTTTTATCAATTACTCCAAAGGTTGAAGATATTAAAGTAGTTTACAAATGGATTGAAACTTTTAATGTACCGCATATTTATTTTCAAGTTTTCTTTGACAAGGTGTATGGCATTTCTTTCGAACAGATTCTTACAATTATTTCAGACCCCGAAAAAGAAGGTGTCGTATTTTCAGTAGAAGCCGATACTAAAAATCAAAATAAAACAACAATTAAAATTAATTCTAAAAGTGGTATTCAAATAGCTTATAAAGTTGATGAACCCGAACATAAGAGTGTGCGAAAAGAAATGAATAGAGGGCGTTTGTTGTTTTATGTAACATTTAAAGGTGGAGCAGCCTATTTAGATGTAAATAATTTGTGTGAAATTTTGGGAATTAAACAAAACGATTTTTAATGTTTGTAACAAAAATTAAAATAATAGGCAATGAACCTGAAAAGGAATATGCTCAAACCGTTTCGTTGGAGCATCGCAAAAAATTTGCTCAATTTTTTACGCCTTATGTTGTTGCTGAATTTATGACAGAATGGATTTTGGGGAACAAACAACTGAAAACAGTTTTAGACCCTGCATTTGGTTTAGGAATTTTTGCTAGAGCTATTAGAGAAATTGATAAAAATTGTCTTATCAAAGGTTTTGAAATCGACAAAAATATTCTATACAAGACTAAAGAAATTTTTGAAAAAGACCTTAATACTAACATCGTTTTTAAGGATTATATATTTAACGATTGGGGAAATCGTTATGATGGAATTATTTGCAATCCGCCATATTTTAAGTTTCATGATTACGACAACAAAGCAATGCTTAAAGAAATTGAAGAAAAGTTGGGTTTGAAACTAAATGGTTTTACCAATCTTTATACACTTTTTTTACTAAAGTCAACTTATCAGTTAAACAAAAATGGCAGGGCAGCCTATATAGTGCCATCTGAATTTTTAAATTCAGATTATGGCAAATTAGTGAAATTCTATTTGTTAAAAAATAAATTGTTACGTTATGTAATGGTTTTTGATTTTGAGGAAAATGTATTTGATGATGTTCTGACAACAGCATCAATTTTATTGTTTGCAAATGATGATGAAAAATCTGGAGTTGAATTTATAAATATAAAAACAATTGATGAATTAAATTCATTGCAAAAGAAAATTCTATCTTATCCAATTAGAAAATCCGAAAACTTGGTTTCATTTTCAGAACTTAAACCTGAAATAAAATGGCGAGCATATTATCAAAAACAAAATGCGAAACATTTTAAAAATCTTGTCCCGTTTACTAATTTTGGAAAAGTGGTGCGTGGTATTGCTACAGGTGCGAATGATTATTTTACATTCAGCAAAAGTAAAGCAGAAGAATTCAATATTTCCGAAAAAAATTTGTTGCCTTGTATAACAAAATCAGTTGATGTTTGTGGCTCATTTTTTACAAAAGACAAATTTGATGAATTAAAAAAACAAGATAAATCTGTTTATTTATTTAATGCAAATGAGTTACAAGAAAAGTCTGTGATTAATTACATTGCAAAAGGCGAAAAGGAAAAAATTAACAAAAGGTATTTAACCGCAAGTCGTAATCCTTGGTATTCTTTGGAAAAAAGACTTCCATCACCAATATGGGTTTCTGTTTTTAATCGTAACGGCTTGCGTTTTATTCGTAATGAAGCAAATATTAGCAATCTTACAACTTTTCATTGCATTTATTTGAATATGTTTTCAAAACCAAAAGTAGATTTGTTTTTTGCCTATCTCCTAACAGATGTCTCAAAAGAAATTTTTAATGACAACCGAAGAGAGTACGGCAACGGATTAAACAAATTTGAACCAAACGATATCAACAAGGCATTAATGGTAAATCTTGATTTGATAAGTAAAGAAGATGAAAAAAAGATTTTAAATTTGTATAAGGATTACCGCAAATCAGAACTATCAGGAAATGCAAATACAAGCTTATTGGAAGCAATAAACGATATTTTTGTAAGCATATTTACATAAATTTATAAGTATTTTATAGAAATAAATCCATCTTGTAAAACATTTAACAATTTGAAGATAAAAATGAAGCAACACTTAAACAATTGTATATATATAAATAAAATGTTTTGTTTATCTTACTGTTCTGTAGCTACAACAGCTATTGTTTAAAACTTAGTTGTATCGGAAAATAAATATTAAAAATTATTTATTACTTTAGCGGTTTGAATACTAAATATAAACTATTAACTAAAAACTAAACACTCAAAACTCAAAAAACATGTCTCAAGAACAAAAAATAACCAACGATATAAAAGTAATTAACAAAGATTTGGAGAATCTAAAAAAACATTTTCCACAGCATTTTGATAAAAATGGAAATTTTGATTTTGAAAAATTTAAAAACTATTTAAGCGAAAAAGAAGTCAATTTTTCTACAGAAAGTTATGGCTTAGAATGGTTAGGGAAAAGTTATGCAAGATTTTTAGCAAGCGACCCAGCAACAACTTTGTTAAGAGCAGATGAAACACACAACAACAAACCCGAAAATATAAATTCTGAAAACTTGCTTATAAAAGGCGACAACTTAGAAGTGTTAAAACACCTTGCTAATGCTTATTATGAAAAAGTTAAAATGATTTACATAGACCCACCATACAACACAGGTAGCGATGGCTTTGTATATGAAGATGATAGAAAATTTACCGTAAGGGAATTAGAAAACTTAATTGGCATTGATGAAGAAAGAGCAAAACGAATTTTAGACTTTACTCAAAGCAAAAGCAATAGCCACTCTGCTTGGCTCACTTTTATATACCCACGACTTTATATAGCTAA